>JAGLQP010000639.1 GCA_023136785.1 Spirochaetales bacterium | reverse complement strand
GAGGCTCGAAAATCGCGTTGGCGAATCGCAGAGTCAGGATATTTTGGACCGTTTCCTTTCCCAAGTAGTGGTCGATCCTGTAGACCTGGCTTTCCTCGAACACGGAGTGAACCTGCTTGTTCAGGGTTCGCGCACTGGAAAGATCGTATCCGAAGGGTTTCTCGATAACGATCCGCCGCCAGCCATGCTCGGACCGGTTGAGCCCCGCCTTGCCGAGCTGCTCGATGATCAGCTGATAGAGGTTCGGTGGAGTGGCCAGATAGAACAGACAGTTGCCCCCCAGCCCCTTTTCCCCCTGGTTGCTCTGCAGGGCCGCCGCCAGATTGGCGTAGGTCTCGGGATCGTCGTAAGCACCGGCGAGATAGGAGATGCGGTCCCTGAAGTCGGACCAGAGATTGCAGATCCGAGGTTTCAGGCGGGCGTAACTGCTTACCCCTTCGAAGGTGTGGCTCTGGAACTCCTGATCGCTCATGGAACTGCGGGCAACTCCGATCACCCGGCTCCCCTCGGGCAGAAGGTCTTCGCAGGCCAGGGTGTGTATAGCAGGTACCAGCTTACGGCGGGTCAGATCGCCGGAGGCCCCAAAGATCACGATGGTGGCGGCTTCCGGTTTTTTCAAATTCCGTTTCACTTCAGGACCCCAAAACGGACATCAAGCCCCGGATACCGGCGTCCACGTCCCGACCCAGATGGATGCGGATCACCCGGCGCTGGTTGTCTTCAAGGGCCCGCTTGTCCCCCAAAGCCTGGGCCATCTTCAGAGCGGCAAAGGTGACGGCGGATTCCTGTTCACCCGCCGTATCCGGAATTTCCACATCCCGCTGCTCTGCGCTTGTGAACTGGAGAAATAGACCGCCGCCCCCGTCGCCCTTATGCAGCTGCCCCGTGGAATGGAGGAAGCGCGGACCGTAGCCGACGGTGGTTGCAACCCGGTAGCGGTCCCTGATCCGTGTACGAAGCTCCTGCAGTACCGCACTGGTTGTGTCGGTCGGCCGCACATAGGCCTGCAAGGCGACGTAGTCCCCTGGTCCGGCTTGGGAGAGGAACTTCTCCAGGACCTCGGGAGGCTCGGCCCTGTCCTCGGGGAGTTTGCCCGTTTCGGTATAGGCGCTCATCATCTCCCGAGCCCGCACCTTTGCGCTCTCCACATCGGGCTGATCAAACGGATTAATTCTCAGAAGGTGGCCCGCCACCGCGGTGGCCATCTCCCACAAAAAGAACTGTGCACCCAGATCGTGGAGATCCCGCAGATCGACCCGAATGACCGGGTGTCCCGCTTTTTCAAGGACCTCCACTCCCGCATCCAGGTCACCCTCGCCCTGCAGACGAAGATAAACGAACAATCTGTCCCGACCGTACACCTCCGGCACACCGAGGGGCTCCCCGATTACCGGCACGATCCCC
This sequence comes from Spirochaetales bacterium, assembly GCA_023136785.1. Taxonomy (GTDB): domain Bacteria; phylum Spirochaetota; class Spirochaetia; order SZUA-6; family DRHE01; genus JAFGQJ01. The sequence goes on along the minus strand of JAGLQP010000639.1, from coordinate 2 downwards.
TT
>JAGLQP010000638.1 GCA_023136785.1 Spirochaetales bacterium | reverse complement strand
CCGTACCGGGACGCCCTGGATCGGGCACGAAGCGGACAGGCGCCGCAGACAGGTTCGACGGCTGGGGGAGAGGATTTTTTCGACCTCGTGGTCCCGGCGTTGTTTACCGTCAGGCGTGACCCTGCCGGCGCACAGGCCGATATCCCGGAGCTGTCCGGATATCTCGGGCTGCTGAAACAGGCGGAGGCGCAAAATCTCTTCTCCGTGCTGCCCCCGTACCTTCAGGGCAGGATCTACGAACTCCAGGGCGATCCGGGTCGGGCCGCCTCGTTGTATCGGGAGAGCCTCAACAAGGCCGCCGCCTCCTTCTACCCCGGCCGACAGAGCCTGGCTGCGATCCTGCTCCGGCAGGGGCAGGCGCAAGAGGCGGTGGCGCTGCTCGAAGAGAGCGCGGAGCTGCTCCCCGAAGATTTCTCCATCCGGTACGGACTGGCTCAGGCCTACTTTCAGGCAGGACAGCTCGAAGAGGCTTCCACGACGGTGGCCCAGGCCCTGATCGACAACCCGGACCGACCGGAGCTGATGCTGCTCCGAGCCCGGGTGTTGATCGCCGAGGGCAACTGGACTCAGGCGCTCCGTCCCCTCAACCTGCTGCTCTACCAGCATCCGGAGAACCGGGAGGCCTACCTCTTGAGCGCCCGGATCCTCTACGACAAGGCCAAACATCCCGAGGATGCCCTCGAGATCCTCAGGGCAGCGGAGACTCAATTCCCGGCGGCGGCGGAGTTTCCGGAACTGGCCGGACGGATATACCTCGAGACCGGTAGAAGCGGGGAAGGGCTCAACAAGCTGCAGCGAGCCCTCGATCTGGAACCGGGCCGGGTCTCCACCCTGCGGCTGCTGCTCTCCAATGCCATGCGCATGCGGCGCTGGCTGCAGGCGGCGATCTACCTCTCCGAGATCCTGGAGCAGGAGCAATCTCAATCGGATTTGCTCCAGGCGATCGAGATCTACGAGAGCCTGGGGGATCCCGCCCAGGTACTCTACTACGCAGAGCAGCTGTATCGAAGCAACCCGACGGAAGAGAACCGGGTGATCTACGCCAAGACTTTGCTCCAAGCGGGACAGACGGAGCAGGCCTCCGCCCTGGTCGAACAGGGTCTGGAGCAGACCGAATCCTCAAGGTTCCACAGCAGCCTGCTCACCCTGAAGGCCTCCTTGGCGGCGGAGGACTCCATAGAGGAAGCCCTGGCCCTGTTGCGGGAGGCGCTTATGGAACACCCGGAGAACTACGAGGCGATCGTCAAAATCGCCGAGCTGTACATGGAACAGCGGGAGCTGCGCAAGGCCAGCCTGTATCTCAAACAGGCGATCGCCCTCGATCCCAACAACGCCGCCCTCCGGGTACAGCTCCAGAGCGTGGAAAAAGCCCTCGGCACCCAGAGCACCCGATAAGAACAGAAGATCCGCCTGAG
>JAGLQP010000637.1 GCA_023136785.1 Spirochaetales bacterium | reverse complement strand
CATAAGTACCAAATGACGATGACAAGTCCGAAGCCTTCTCGCGTATGTTTTTCATTCCTGCTGGTCGTTTTCCTGTGCCTGACCGCGGTACACGGATTCTCCCTCCCCGTCAACATCGCCTTTCTGTCGGTCGACAACTTGAGCGCCAATCCCCGCTACGACTATCTGGAAGGGATCATCCGCGGCCTGCTGCTCTTCGACCTAACGGGGGCCCGGGACATCGAGGTCGTGAACCGCAGCGATCTGGATGACATCCTGAGGGAGCAGGAGCTGCAGCTGAGCAGCCTGGCGGAGGATCAGAACAAGGCCATCGAGGTCGGCAGGATCCTTGGGGCGGATTATCTGCTGCGGGGGGAGTACGTCTTTCTGGGCAGGGATGTTCTGATTACGGTTCGTTTGCTCGAGGTGGTCAGTGCCCGCACCCTTACCTTCTCGGAGCGCGGGGCCAGCGAGAATACCCTTCATTCGATAGCCGAACAGATCATCTTCCGGTTGACAGGACGGGAAGTGGCCCTGCAGTCGGATCAGCACGACCGTTCGATCATCTCGCTCCAGGATGAGAAACCGGGTTCGGTCCACCTGTTCTCCCATCTGATCGACGCGGAGATCTTTGTGGATGATGAGTTCGTCGGCTATACAACGGGGAATTCCCGTGTTCCCTTCGAGATCGAAGATCTGTCGCCGGGGACCCACCGCCTGCGCATTCACCTTTACAGTTTTGGTGTTGTCAAGCAGCCGGAGATTACCTTCCACGACTGGGAGGAGGAGGTGGAGATCCAGCCGGGGAAACGGAGTGTTGTTCGCGCCAAAGTCCGCCATCTCAATGAGATCATCTACGGCCTTCAGCGGTTGGTACGGGAAGACATCAGCTTTCGGGAGTTGGAGGCAGATGGGAGTGTCCGCCGGGAACATGATGCCTCCTTCATAGATCGGGAGGGTCGGCCTGTCCAGATTGAGCTGGTCGCAGAGGCTCGACGTCGGGACGATGAGTTGGACTATACGGTGGTGATCAGCTACGACGGTGAGATCCACAGCTACGACCTGTCCGGACCGATCCGGGAACAGCGGAAAATCCGGGAGATGATCGGCAAAGTGGAGGTGTGGCTGGAGGTGGACTCCAGCGAAGTTTCTTACTCCGTTCGGCGCCGGGATATCGTCCAAAACATGTTCCGCTAAGCCCTCCGGAAGGAATTCCGAAAGTCCATCGATAAATTCCAGTCACAATTTTGTTGCCTGTGGATCTACATCATCCCGCATTTTTTGGCTATGCTATAAACACGACTGTTGGGACAGCTCGTCATTGGACTATTCCATGAACGGATGGGCGCTCCCGGGGTTCGTAAGGAGATAAGAGGATGAAACCAAAAGCCACTTTCTGGAAGCTGTTTTTTCTGTCACTGTTCGTACTTGCTCTCCT
>JAGLQP010000636.1 GCA_023136785.1 Spirochaetales bacterium | reverse complement strand
GATATGCAGGACATGGAGTTTACCATCCAACAGGGAAAACTGTTCCTGCTGCAAACCCGCACCGGCAAGCGCACAGGCCTGGCCGCCGTGAAGAGCGCCGTTGACATGGTAAAGGAAAAGATGATCACCAAGGAACGGGCGGTGATGCGGGTATCTCCCGACCAGCTCGATCAGCTTCTGCACCCGATGATCGATCCCAAGATCCGTAGGAGCCTGAGAGCGTTGGCCAAGGGTTTGAATGCATCTCCGGGTGCGGCCAGCGGGCAGATCGTTTTTACCGCCGATGAGGCGGAGGAATGGGTCAAAGAGGGGAAGAAGGTGCTTCTGGTCCGCAGAGAAACGTCTCCCGACGATATCGGCGGGATGCACGTCTCCCAGGGCATCCTGACCTCAACGGGGGGAATGACCTCCCACGCCGCTGTGGTTGCCCGCGGCATGGGCACACCCTGTGTGGCAGGCTGCAAAGATGTTGTGATTATCGGCGCCGTTGCCACCATCGACGGCAAAAAGTACAAGGAAGGGGACTGGTTGACCATCGACGGTTCCTCCGGTGAGGTTTTCGAAGGCGATGTAAAGCTCGTTCAGGCCAAGGTCAGCCGCGAGCTGGCGGTGTTCCTCGGCTGGGCCGACGAGATTCGGCTGGCCGCTGTCCGTTCGGGAATCAAAGAGAAGGGTTTCCGCGTTCGAACCAACGCCGATCTGCCCCGGGATGCCAAGGTTGCCCGGGACTTCGGAGCCGAAGGCATCGGCCTGACCCGTACCGAGCACATGTTTTTTGACGAGGGACGTCTGGAGATCTTCCAGGAGATGATCGTGGCTGAAGATCTGGAGGCTCGGAAGAAGGCCCTGAAGAAGCTTCTTCCCCTCCAGAAGCGCGATTTCAAGGGTATTTTCAAGGCCATGGAAGGACTCCCCGTGACGATTCGGCTGCTCGATCCGCCCCTGCACGAGTTCGTTCCTAAAACCAAGGAAGACACAAAGGCTCTGGCAGACAAGATCGGCGTGTCCGTGAAGAAGCTTCAGGCCAAGATCGACTCCCTCCACGAGCTCAACCCCATGCTCGGACACCGGGGCTGCCGCCTCGGCGTGACTTATCCCGAAATCTACGACATGCAGGTCCAGGGGATCGCCGAAGCCGCCTGCGAAGTGGCCAAGAGTGGGGTGAAGGTACTCCCGGAGATCATGATCCCGCTGATCGGTGTAGATATCGAACTGGACATGCTCCATCAGAAGGCCAAGCGGATCGTCGAGGAGGTCATAGCCAAGAAGAAGGTCAAGCTGGACTACAAGATCGGCACCATGATCGAGATCCCCAGGGCGGCGCTTACCGCTGATGAAATTGCTACCGAAGCAGACTTCTTCAGCTTTGGCACCAACGACCTGACGCAGATGGCGATGGGCTTTTCGCGTGACGATGC
>JAGLQP010000635.1 GCA_023136785.1 Spirochaetales bacterium | reverse complement strand
TTCGCGCCACCCCTGATAATGAGCAGTTTCCTTGTGGTCCTTGGTCGCCTGCTCATCCCGGTAGACTTCGTAAAGAATGAAGTGATCCGGATCGGATTCAGACTGCAATACATCGAAGCGCAGAACCCCCGGTTCCTGGATCGAACCCTGCCTGTTCTTGACCGTGGCTCCTTTGAACTCCTCGATACTCTGCTCTTTCACGTAGACATCAATAACCCGTACGATCATTATCCGCCTCCAAGGGAATATTGTTCTTTGAACGCTTCGACCTTCTGCAGATACCCCTCCCTCAGTCTGTCCTGCTCCTGCTTTGGCAGGAAGCTGGCCTCAACCGCGTTCAAATTCAATCGAATCAGATCCTGAAGGGTGAACCCGAAGTACTCTACAGCCTTGATATAGTCGTCTGTCAGATCCGTATTCTGGATAAAGGGATCATCCGAGTTCAGCGTTACGGGGACACCTTTTCTGTACAGAGCTCCTATTGGATGATTCCTCTCATCTTCCCAGGAACCTGTCTGGTAATTGGAGGTGATACACAACTCAAGGGCGATCCCCTTTTCTTTGAGGAAATCCTGAAGCGACGGATCATCGATCGTGCTGGTTCCATGACCGATTCGGGCGGCGTGAAGGTTTCGAATCGCCTCCCAAATCTGCTCGGAGGAACTGACCTCACCTGCATGAATCGTGGATTTATACAACCCGTCGGATTCGACCAACCCGAAGAAATCCCGGAATTGCTCCGGTGGAAAGTTGATCTCGTCACCTGCAAGGTCGATCCCGACGATTTCCGGTATCTGAAGTGCTTTCAAGCGATTATACAGGTCGATCATCTCCCCGCTGGTTTGCTTGCTCCGGTTGAAGGTCAGAAGATAGCGGATCTTCAGGCCCACTTCGGCGGCTGCCTTATTGCCGGCTTCTACGATCAGCTTGGTGATCTCGCAGCGGTCGAAATCATTCTCCAGGGCAAAGTGTTCCGGGGAAAAGCGCAGCTCGCAGTAGTACAATCCATCTTGAACGAGCTCTTTTACCGAGTGGTAGGTAATGAAGTACACGTCGTCAAATGTACGGTACCAGTCGTTTCGAAACTTGGTGAGAAAAGCTAGAAAGTCCGGACTGGAATCTTTCGGGAATTGGACCTCTTTCTTGAACGCCTCGAAGTCGCTTGGTCGCTCGAGGTTGTTTTTCAGCGATAGCTGATGCAGTTTATCGACGGGGAATGTCCCCTCCAGGTGTCTGTGCACTTCAATCTTAGGGAAGTTCTTCATCACCGTTTTTTGCAGCAGCTTTTTCTTCTCGTCGCTCACGGTATTTACTCTTTTCTCCCCTCCCATGCACCTGTCGGTGCGAACACGAACCCAATTGTGGCTGTCCCGAATCGATATGTTGCGGTTTATTCAACGAATCTACCGCAAATATGTTGATTG
>JAGLQP010000634.1 GCA_023136785.1 Spirochaetales bacterium | reverse complement strand
TATGCGGAAGACCATCCGGAGCTGGCGGGATTCGCAGAAATCTACACCATGCTGCGCTTCCGGGAAAACCTAAAGCCGGCCGAGCGAGCCTCTGCCTGGGCAGCTCTGCGGAACAGCTATGGGGAGATCCTCGAGGCAAGCAGGCGCCCCGGTCTTCCGGCCGCCCTGCAGCGGGCCTTCAGCCTGAAAGGGTTGTACTACTCGTGAGATTAGCATCTCCGACGCGGCGTACAGCTGCTTCATACAAGGGCAACTCCCGGAGGGTACTGTACCGCCTGGCTCGACTGCTCCCGATCATCGCACTCGGCTTGCTCGGGCTTGCAGCCTGCAGGCACCGCTCCGACTGGGTGATGTTCCGTGGTCAGCAGGGCCGGGGCTATACCGCCAACGCCCTGAGACCGCCCCTGGCAGCTAAATGGAAGCTTCAGCTTCAACTGGAAGCGGAACCGACCTACGCCTTCAATAATCCCGTAGTCCTGGGGAACACGATCTACTTCGGATCTACGGACGGAAATTTCTACGCGCTGGATATCGAAAGCGGATATATGAACTGGGTCTTCAAGACCAGGGGGGCGATCAACTCGATCCCCTTTGCCGACGGACAGAACGTCTACTTCGGCAACAACGTGGGCAAGCTCTACGCCGTTTCCCAGGAAGACGGCGCCGAGGTGTGGGCTTTCCAAACGGATTCAACGGTTCAATCGTCGATCGTCGGCTACGAAGATTTCATCATCTTCACCAGCGACGGAGGTACGGCCTACTTCGTTAACCCGGACGGCGCGGAACTGTTCACCCTTCCCAACCCGGTATGGCACTACAATACTTTCCAGGTGTACGAGGATGTACTGTACTTCGCCCCCGGGCCGCCCACCCGTCCCCATGCCTTCGGCGCCTTTGATTTGAACGAGAGAGCCTACCTATGGATTCTCGATACCTCGCTCTTTCAGGCGGTCTGGTACTCCTTTCCCGCCCTGAAAGGCGATCTCCTGTACTTCTCTACGGCCGCCTACCGGGGGGAATACTGGAACTTCGATTACTACGCCTTCGAACGGGAGACCGGGGAAATGATTTGGAAGTACTCGGATCTCTCCGACTGGGGAGAGATGTTCCGCGTCGATTCGCAAGCTATGTTTTCCCAAAACATGAAGCTCCTTGACTACCTGGCTCCTGCGATCTGGCGAAACCTGGTCATCTACACCAGCGGCGACACCCTGGTACGGGCCTTTCAGACGGGAAACGGTGCCCTGGCCTGGACCCGATCCTTCGATCTGCCCACCTCCAGCGCCCCGACCGTGGCCGGAAACAGGATCTACTTCGGGATCGAGGGAGACGAGGCCTACAAAAAACCCCGACTGGTCTGCCTGGCCGCCAAGAACGGGCGGCTGCTCTGGGAGGTGGAGCTGGAGGGAGCTCTGCTCAGCGCTCCGGTCATCGCCGG
>JAGLQP010000633.1 GCA_023136785.1 Spirochaetales bacterium | reverse complement strand
TGGATCACACCGTCGATCAATCTTCCGGCCTGGCTGCGCAGACTGCGCCCGACAGCAGAAACCACGCCGGCGGACACGGTGCTCTGAAAGCCCAAGGGATTGCCGATTGCGATCACCAGTTGACCCACCTTCAGCAGATCAGAATCTCCCAACTCGGAAGTGGGAAGACTGCCGTCGGAGATACGGATAACCGCCAGATCCGTTGCCGGATCGGCACCAACTACCTGTGCCGGGAAAGTGTGTCCATCGGTCAGCGACACTTCGAGGTTGTCGCTATGCTCGACAACATGGTTGTTGGTCAACACGAATCCGTCGGGAGTGATGATAACCCCGGACCCGGACCCTTCTTTACCGGGACGACTGGAGGCTCGCCTACGCTTGATGTTGATCGCCACCACCGAGGGGCCCACGGTTTCCACTACATTGGTAACGGCCCGGGAGTAGGCATCGAGAAGCTCCCGGTCGCTGTCCTGATCCCGATTTCGAGAACCTCCGTTCCCGGAGGGAAGGATCTCCCTATCGACACTCAAAACCCAATGAATGTCTTGGTTCATTCTCAAGCTCCTATCTCAGCTGTAAATGTACTTAATTCGATCTCAAGAGACCAATCTGCCTCTTCTCCCCTTGAGCTTTTGCCGGGCAGGATTTACAGTACCCATATGGAAATCCTGAGACACTGCAGCGAGCTGCTCGAAGGGGGGACAAACCTAACCCTGGTCACCGTCGTAAAGGCGGGCAGGGGAACCCCCGGCAAGGAAGGGTTTAAGATGATCCTGACCGATCAGAACCAGTTGTTCGGAACGGTTGGAGGAGGGAGAATCGAACATCGGGCGGTTCAGGACGCCAAAGAAGTTCTGTCAGCCCGAGAAAATCGGTTGGAAACCTATAATCTTGAGAAGATCGGAATGAAATGCGGCGGTCAGGTTACCCTGCTCTACGAGTACATGCAGGGACAGCGCGGTTTCATGCTGTTCGGAGGGGGGCATATCGGCAGGGCTCTGATTCCGATTCTGGAATCCCTGAGTTTTCGGGTCACCCTGTTCGACTCCAGAGCCGAGGTTAGAGACATACTCGGTGAAAACCCCAGGCGGAAAATCATCATCGGCGAGTACAGCGACATCGGTGCGGCCGTGGAGATCCTGCACGGTTGTGACTGCTGCTTTATCGCAACCCACGGCCACCTCCATGATTTCCAGGTTCTAAAACAGGTTCTGCAGGCTAAAGCAGAGTATCGCTATATCGGAATGATCGGTTCTGAATCGAAGATCCGTACCACTTTGGAAAAACTGGCCGTCGAGGGTCTGGAGGCGCCGGAGTACCTCTACGCCCCGGTGGGTTTGAAAATCGGCGGGGATACCCCGACGGAAATCGCGGTTTCGATCGCCGCCGAAGTCGTGGCGGTACTGAACGGGGCGCGGGTGGTGCACATGCGCTCCGG
>JAGLQP010000632.1 GCA_023136785.1 Spirochaetales bacterium | reverse complement strand
CGGCGGACCCTGCTCACCGCCTGCGCTCTGGCCTTCGGGATCGCCATGTTTCTCTGGATGGATGGTATGCTGCAGGGGATAGAGCGAGAGTCGGAGCGGAATATCATCTGGTACGAAGCCGGTTCGGCCAAAGTCATGACCACGGAATACCTGGAGGATATCAAGAGCATGCCCCTCAAGCACGCCATCGAAGATCCGGCTGCTGTGGAGCAGGTCCTGGAGGGAGCCGGAGTAACGACCACCCGGCGGACCGTTTTTGCCGGGGAGATCTTTTACGGCGAGGGCTCGATGTACGTCAAGGTCATCGCCATCGACCCTGAGAGGGATGAAAAGATCTATCGGCTCTCCGATACCTTGGCTCAGGGAAGATATCTGGAAGCGGGAGAGCAGGGAGTCGTTTTAGGCGAGTGGTTGGCCCAGGACCTCGGAATCGAGGTGGGGGAGGAGATCACCATCCGCACCCGAACCCGCTACGGGGCCTTTCAAACCCTCGAGCTGATCGTGGTCGGTGTGTTGAACAGTCCCAACCCGGTGATCAACAAGGGAACGGCCTACGTTCCCCTGTCCCTGGCCGAGGAGGCCCTGGAAATGGAGGGGGCGGTTACCGAGATAAGCCTGTTCTTTCCCGAATGGCAGAACCCTGAGGTCAAGATAGAGAGCCTGCGGGATCGGCTGTCCGCGTTTCCCGGAATCACCGTGCAGAGCTGGAAAGAGCTGGCCCAGGATTTCCTGATGTTCGCCCAGATGAAAAGCGCCGGCAGCAGCATCATCCTGTTTCTGGTGTTTATCATCGCCGCGGTGGGCATCTCCAACACCATGCTCATGGCGGTATACGAACGGGTCCGGGAGATCGGTATGATGCGGGCCATGGGGATGAAGGACGGTGCCATCCGTGCGGCTTTTCTCTTTGAAGCCGGCGGGATCGGTCTGATCGGCACCCTGGCCGGTATCGTCATAGGTTTGGTGCTCAACTGGTACATGGTCAACTATGGTATCGACTATACCGGTCTCATGGGACGCATGGATATCGGCTACAGGGTACACGGCGTATTCCGCAGCGCCTGGCACCCCCAGGCCTTCGTGGGCGGGTTCATTTTCGGGGTTGTCGCGGCCATGGTGTTCTCTTTCATTCCCTCATCACGGGCGCTGAAGATGCAGATCACCGAATGTCTGCGCTACGAATAGATAAAAGGGGAGGATAACAATGAAACTAGGTAGAATAGCCTTTAGAAATATCCGGCGAAACAAACGCCGCAGTCTGCTCTCGGGAACGGCCATAACCGTCGCCACCATGTTCATCACCTTCATGTTTTCGCTGATCGCCGGAATGCTGGGTGATTTTGAATCCAACCTTGTGCGCTATGTATCCGGACACGTCCGTATCCGCAACGTGGAGTATGACGAGAACGAGGAGCTCAACCCGCTGCACCTCAGTGTG
>JAGLQP010000631.1 GCA_023136785.1 Spirochaetales bacterium | reverse complement strand
TTGTTCGAGATGTTCTGATAGAAGTACCTCTCCATCGACGGAAAGGCGTCCATCGGATCCCGGGACAGGGCATGTTCCCGGGTCTCGCCGTTCGTTCCGCTCAAGGACGAGAGATAGTCCCGCCGCATTTCCGGTGTACAGAAGTTGACACCCGAAGAACGGTCGTAGAAGAAGATGATGTCCCGGTTGCCGAAGAGTACCTCGCCGATGTAATCCTGGACGCGGACGAAGTTGAACTCGTTGTCCTTCATCTTGTGGGGCAGGAAATCCCTGATGTTGCCGTGAACGATGTACAGATTGGCGGTCTTGGAACAGTACTTGTAGGCGAGTTCCTGGGCCCAGTTGGGTAGAATTCGAATAAAAGGCAGACTTTTAAGGATAAGCTGTTCGGCCATATCCCCTCCCAGTGAATGACCTGGTAAGTATAGGCCATGGCCGCTTCAGGCGTCAACCCATGACCTTCAGGTCCTTAGGCGACCTATATCATCTTTCTCTTTCGGGCTTCGGCGAAGAGCAGGCTGTTCCAGAAGTTGTTGCTCAAATAGTGCCAGCGCTCCGTGGAGTCGTCGATCCTGCTGGCCCGCTGCTGCAGCAACTTCAAGGCCTTGCTCAAAACCGTAAAGCTGTCATCCAGGTCGCTTTTACGGACCTCGGGAAGCGTGCAGGCGTAGAAGTAGGTGTAGAGGCTCTGATAGGGGTCGGAACCTGGAATCTTCCCGCCACGGGTGATCGTGTGGAGCTGCTCGATTCCCCTCTCGCTGCTCCCGGCCAGGCTCCAGAGGTAGGCCTGGAAGGATTGAGTCAAGCGCCGGATGAGAGCATTTTCCCTCAGCAGCTCGAAACAGCGTCCCTCAATATCCCAGAAACCGTCAACCCAGCGAATGCGTTCACCGGGAAACACATCATCAACCGAACCGTGGTCAAGGGTTATCGCCCGGTCGCAGTTCTCCAAAGCCCTGCTGTACTCCCCGGCGAAAAAAGAACACTCAGAGAGGAAAAAGTACTTCTCCCAACTGTCCTCGACCTCCCCGAGTATCCGCACAGCCGTCTCCACGCTCCCGCTGTAGGCAAAGCTGCGAGCCAACCAGGTGTTCAGAACTTTTCCGGCCTGCGGGTTTTCATACAGTGTCTCGATGGCCAAAGCCTTTTGAAACCCTAAGAGCGCTCGATCGTAAAAGCCAAGGTCAAAGGATATCCGAGCGGCAAGAAACTCCAAAAACAGCTCCCACTCCCGCCGTTTCAAAGCACGGCAAACCCTCAACCCGGTTTGTGTCTCAGCCGCCGCTCGCGAGAGGTTGCCTTGGATGAACAGCACGACCCCCCGCAGGCCGTGGGATACGACATCCTCCAACCCCTTACGCTCACCGACAGCCGTGTCGGACATCGCAAAGTAGTCCAGGGCTTCGTCGAACTTTCCATCGGCCAAAAGAATCGAGCCCAGGC
>JAGLQP010000630.1 GCA_023136785.1 Spirochaetales bacterium | reverse complement strand
CGAGATCCTGCAGGATCCCCAGATTTTTTCCCGTTTTCTCCCGGAGGTCCTTGATCGTGTTAATGATCTTGGTGTTTGAATCATGGGTGCCGTGAGAGAAGTTGATCCTGGCTACATTCATCCCTGCTTCTGCCAGAGCGCGTAAAACCTCCGGCGAAGAGGAAGCGGGTCCGATCGTGCATACGATTTTCGTTTTCTTGGTCATGGCGTTTGAGGCATTATAGTGAAAAAGCGCTTGCAGTTCAAAGGCAACAGATTTTTCTTTGACCAGGGTATATCATTGATTTTCGTAAGGACTATCGTGTAGAATAGTCGGTAACTATCTGTAGTCTCGAGGAGTGGGAGAATGAAAATAGTTCGCTGGATGGCAGTTTTTCTGGTATTTTTTCTACTTGTATCCAGTCTATGGGCTCAGAAACCTGAGGATCTGCTTCGATCCTTTACTCGGAATTTTGCCATCGCCAGTCTTGATGTGAAAATGCAGATCATTCAGGATGCCGGGAACAGCGGTTATTCCGGATTGGGGCCTCTATACCAGCAGGCAGTTGACTATGTGTTGGACAACTTCAGCCTCATCGGTACCGACCAGCGCTTTCGGCAGCTCGCCGTTTTGGCCGTCGATCAGCTCGAGTCTGCCGGCTACACCGAGGGCAAGCACTCGGTTTGGACGCTTTTCGACACCGACGAGGATACGGGAGTTCGCATCAGCTGTTTGAACGCTCTTGGCACGCTAGCCCAGGGGGATGAGGAAATCATTGAATATATGAACCTGTGGCTCCAGAACCAGAATACGGTGTTCCAAACCGGCAGGGTCCCGGACGTGTACGTCATTTCAGCGGCGGTTCGGACACTCGGAGCGCTTGGAGACCAGAGCTCCTTCCCCGTACTGTTTACAACGATGACCGTGGGCTACACAGACGACATTTCCCGATCGGCCAGGGAAAACTTGTACCGTTTGGACGGGGAGCTCAAAGACAGCATGATCGTAATCTTGAAGGAGAGCGATCTGGCGGAAAAAAAATCCGCCTTGGAGATGTCTCTCGAAACCGATCGTCTCAAGCAGGAGGAGAAGGGAGAGATCGCCCAGTTTGCCCTGGATGTAGGCCTGCACACCGCGGCTGTGGACAATCCTTCCCGGCAGATCGCTCGGGACATGCGCTATATCGCGGCGGTGGCACTCGCGCAGCGGAAATGGGCCAGTGCTACGGACTTGGTCATCGAGCACTTCGACACGGTTCTGTTGGAATACGATCGCGGAGTGACCGACAAACGCCGGGTAGTCGAGGCGATCGACTGTCTCGGCGCAATGAGAACCCACGAAGCGGCTGTACGTCTGACCCAGTACCTGGTGCTTCTCAACTCCTACACCGAGAGATTGCGGGAGTTTGACAATATCATCGTATTGGCCGTGATAGAGAACCTCGGCAGCCTTGGGGACAAGAC
>JAGLQP010000063.1 GCA_023136785.1 Spirochaetales bacterium | reverse complement strand
CTCCTCACAGCATCAGCACTGCTTTTCGCCCTCTCCTTTCCCAGTTTCCTCTCTCAGTGGGGGTGGTTTCCCCTCGCCTTTGTCGCTCTCACTTCCGTGTTCATCGTCGTACACCGGGCGGGGTGGGTCCGTACGGTACTGTACGGAGTGTTCTTCGGCTTCGCCAGCTACGCTCTGCACAATTACTGGCTGGGTTCTTTTCATCCGTTAACCCTGATCATCGTCCCGCCGATCTATTCCGTCTATCTTCTATTCGTATTTCCCCTGCTCAAAGCAGCGGATACCCTGTTTCCCCGCTACGGTTTCCTGCTTCAGGTTTTGATCTGGGTGGCCTACGAATTCGTGAAGGTGCAGGGCTTCCTGGCCTATGCCTACGGGATCATCGGATACTCGCAGTACCTGTTTCTCCCCCTCGCCCGCATCAGCAGCGTGACCGGAGTCTGGGGGGTTTCCCTGATCGTGATCTTCCCATCGGCTCTGTTGGGAAATGGGTTGAAGAAGGGGCTTAAGGGACTTGTACCCTTTCTGCGGAGCATGCGGGTTCCCGCCCTGGCATACGCCGCGATCTTCGTCGCTGTTGTGGTTTTCGGGTTGCTCAGCGGCACGGCCGATCTGGAATCCACAGAGAAATGGAAGGTAGCCCTGGTTCAGCAAAACGTCGATCCCTGGCGGGGAGGCAACAAGACCTATGCCAAAACCCTCGAGATACTCACCCGTCTGAGCCGACAGGCTCTCGAGGAAGATGAGTCGATCGATATCGTTATCTGGTCGGAGACATCCTTTGTTCCCGCCATCGACTGGCACACCCGCTACAGAACCGACAGGGTTGCCTTCGGCCTGGTCAAAGAGCTTAGGGAATTCCTGGCCGAGCAGCCTGTGCCCTTCGTTGTGGGCAACGACGACGGGCAGTTGGCCAAAGACGAGCAGGGTAGGGAGTACAGGGTGGATTACAACGCCGCCGTTCTCTTCGACAAGGGTGAAATCATCGACACCTACAGAAAGCTTCATCTCGTTCCCTTTACCGAGGACTTTCCCTACCGAAGAGCCCTGCCGCGGGTGTACCAATGGCTGCGGGATGCAGACACCCACTTCTGGGAAAAAGGCACTGAACACACGGTGTTCGAGGCCGGAGGGGCGCGTTTCTCCACACCGATCTGTTTCGAGGATACCTTCGGGTATCTGGGCAGAGAGTTCGTACTGCATGGTGCGGAGATCCTGGTCAACATGACCAATGATTCCTGGTCCAACGCCGTAGCCTGCGAGATGCAGCACATGAGCATGGCTCTGTTTCGGGCGTTGGAGAACAAACGGACCCTGGTGCGATCGACCAATGGGGGGATCACCTGTGTGATCGATCCAAACGGACGTATCACTGCCATGCTGCCTCCCTTTACAGAGGGCTACCTGATCGCCGAAGCCCCGATATACACGGAAGAACAAACTCTGTACACCCGTTGGGGCGACTGGTTCGCCCTGGTGATATTGACTGTGGCCTTAGCCGGTTTGGCGGCAGGGTTGTTGTACCGGCTTCTGCGGAGGTAAGGTGGCTGTCGCTCAGGCCATTCGGCGGAAGCCACGCTCGCTTCGCTCGCCTGGCCTCCGAAGGTGACCGAAGGTCAGCGTAGCTCCGGCTTACAGCCGTCGCTCAGGCCATTCGGCGAGGGTTGACAACGGGGGGAAAGATGGTAAAAATGAGAGCAAAAAGGCTGACAGGGAAATGAAATCAAAGGGCAAAATCCTTATTGTTGACGACGAGCCTATCAACCTCGAGTTCTTCGACGTGATGTTGAGCAAGCTGGGTTTCAAGATCGAAAAGGCCGCCGACGGCGAGGAAGCTCTGCAGAAAGTGACAGAAACTGATCCCGATTTGATCATCCTCGACAACATCATGCCCAGACTGTCCGGCTGGGAGGTCACAAAGAAACTCAAGCAGGATAAGGAGTATCGCAAGTATCGGCAGACCCCGATCATCATGTTTTCTGCAATGGATGAAGTCAGCGACAAAATCGAAGGTCTCGAGCTCGGTGTCGACGACTATATCACGAAGCCTTTCAATTTTTCAGAGGTTCTGGCACGGATCCGCGCGGTTCTCCGCAACCGAGAGCTTGCCCGGCAGGTCTCCCGGAGGGAGCGAAGAATTGCGGTGGTGGAATCGCTCAACAATTCCCTTATCTTCTTCACCCAGAATATAAAGAAACCCATTTCAGGCCTGATCGCTGCAGCGGAAAAACTTGATGGTTTAGATCAGAAGAAGATTTCGGAATTTGCAGGTCTGGTGAAACGCGAAGGTGCTGAGATCCTGGCTACGCTGCAGGGTTTGGAGGATGAAATCGAGGAACTGCAGAACAAGGGGGACAAGCTCAAAATGGGAGATCTGTCTCTCGAGGAGCTTGAAAAGAAGCTGCAGAAGCATCTGCGCAACTGGAAGAAACACAATCAGAGCGATGACGGGGCGAGTGCATGATTTCGGAAACCAAGAAGAAGGTACTTGATCTGTTTTCAGAGGGCCGCAAGAACTACAAGTTGATGAAATTCAAGGAAGCCCAGAAATCCTTTGCCAAGGCGTTGAAGTTGGATTCAGAGGACGGTCCCTCAAAGGTATATTTCGCCCGCTGCAAGCACTACATTCAGAACCCTCCACCCGAAGACTGGGACGGAGTGTTCATCATGAAGACCAAGTAGGACAATAATGCCGAAAAACAACGAGCACAAAGGCATAGATAAGATCACCACGACTCTCGGCAAAGAAACGAGTTTTAACGGCGTGCTGCGTTTCAAGGAGTCCCTAAAAATCGACGGCACCTTCGAGGGGCAGATCGAATCTCCCGGTTTTCTCTACATCGAGAACGGGGCGACGGTAAAGGCGGATATCAAGGTTGGCTCTGTTGTCGTTGGTGGTGTGGTGCGAGGCAACATCGAGGCCAGCGAACGGCTGGAGATGCTCACTACGGGTAGAGTATTCGGGAATATCCGAACCGCAAAGCTGAATATCGCCGACGGAGTTGTATTCGAAGGCAAGTGCGAGATGATAAAGAATCCTGACAAGCTGGATATCTTTTCAGCCCCTGTGGGAAATATAAAAAAGGCAACCCAAAGTATCTGACTTCCCCATGGGAGATCCCCCCGCCTCAATCATCCTCTCCGTAGGTACGGAGCTGACCGAAGGAAGCATTCTTAATACCCATTTTCGTTTTCTCGGAGCCGAGATCAAGGGCATGGGTTTCTATACCCGCCGGTGCGTCCAGATACCCGATGATCCCGACATTTTCCGTCGGGAGCTTCGGGAAGCTGCGCAAAGCAGTGTCTTGGTGATTATTACAGGGGGCTTGGGTCCTACCAGCGATGATTTGACCCGGGGAATCGTCGCCGAGGTGGCCGGTACAACTTTGCGCTTTGAATCGTCGATCTGGGAAGACCTGGTCCTCCGCTATTCTACCCAAGGCCGCACAATCGCTTCGACCAACCGAAAGCAGGCCCAAATACCGTCGGGTTTCCAGATAATGCCGAATGCGGTAGGCACAGCTCCCGGGTTCTGCGGCCAAATGGGGGAGTGCATGGTTTTGGCTTTACCGGGCCCTCCTGCGGAGCTGGAGGAGATGTTTCTTAACCAGGCTGTACCACTGATAAGGAATAGGTTCTTCGGCGCACAGAATCTCCAATCGAGTGAAATCATTGCTACGTCCCTCATGATACCGGAGTCCGTCTTGGAGCAAGCTCTTCAGCAGATCAGCGGAACCGAAGGGGGGATGCTGTGGAGCACCCGTGTAGCCCACGACCGGATCGTTCTGACCCTGCGGGGATCGCAGCCACGGGAGCGGCAGCGGATCTTGTCAGGACTTCTCGATCGTTTCGGTTCTGTTCGGATCCGCCGGGGCGACGTTCAACCGAGCCGTCTACTGTATGATGCCTTGCTGCAGAGGGAAGAGCGTATTGCCCTGGCAGAATCCTGTACCGGCGGCTTAGTATCGAAGCTGCTTACGGATATCCCCGGAAGCTCGCAGGTGTTCTGGGGAACCCTGGTTGCCTACTCGAATGAAGCCAAGCAGAGTTTGCTGGGGGTTTCCGAAAATGTCCTGAACGACTCGGGTGCCGTGTCTGCGGAGGTCGTCTCAGGCATGTCGGAGGGGCTGCTGCAGCGTACCCCCGTGGATCTGGGCGTGGCGGTTACAGGAATCGCGGGTCCGGAGGGAGGATCAGAGAAGAAACCGGTCGGGACCGTATGGATCTCCGCACGCTATCGCCGCGGCGGGGAGCTTCGCCGTGGTTTCCACTTTCACGGCAATCGGGATTCTATCCGTCGACGCAGCGCCGTGGCCGCCCTCCTTCTTGCCGAGTGCGCACTGCTCGGTCTGGAAGCGGATCTGGAGTATTGACACTCTGTTGTATTGTGGCTATATTGATAGTGTATTCAGCGTTTCTTTTTTTTACAGCCTGAAAATGTTCTTGCCTTCTGAAGTAAGGCTAACCAATAAGTATGCAATAGCATGACAGATGCACTACCCTAGACGACAAAAAAAGGCGTTCAAGAATAATCTGTAACTGACTTCCATGGATCCGGCTATCAGCAGAATGTATAGGATCTCATCTCTAGCTCAAAAATTCTAACTGGAGCGACACATGGCTATAATTCGAAAGAACAAGAAAGATAGTGAGACTGACGAAGTAAACACACTAGAATCCTCTACGGGCAAATCTGTTTCCGCGGCACCTTCTTCGGAGGACGGAAATGGTTCCAGGAATCCCGGCACGGATGCTCAACTGGTCGACTCTGTGAGCTCATCGCAAGATTCGCCGGCGGATCCTTCCGGGCAACCCGATGTGGCGGAGAAGAAAAGCCCGGCCAATAGAACACACGCCCCGAGACGGACCAAAAAGAAGAAAATACGGGTTGAACTGATCAAAGAGATGGATCAGCCGGAAGATCAGAATCCGGAGGTCGAGGTGCAAGAGCCTGCTGAGGGCTCTCCTCCCGCTGAAGTGAAAGCCCCGGCTCCGCCGCCGGTGAGGGGGAGTGAACAGTCAAGCCACAAGCACGGCGGCAGGGAAGGACACAAAAGAGCCCAGGGTGAGGGCCGGGAGAAGCTCAACATCAATGACTTAACAGTCATGAACATGCGGGAGCTCCGGCAGATGGCAACGGGGATGGGGGTCAATCACGAGACCCTGATCTCGATGAAGAAGCAGGAAATCATCTTCAGCATTCTCAAGATGCATACCGAGCGCAACGGACAGATTCACGCCCAGGGAGCCTTGGAGATCCTGCCCGACGGTTACGGATTCCTCCGTTCGCCCCACTACAGTTATCTGCCCGGACCTGATGATATCTACATCTCTCCCTCGCAGATCCGGCTGTTCAACCTGAAGACCGGAGATACGGTTTCGGGGCAGATCCGGCCGCCTAAAGAGGGCGAGCGTTTCTTCGCCATGCTGCGGGTGGAGAGTGTGAACTTCGACCGACCGGAAGAGGCCCAGAGCAGGATTCCTTTCGAGAATCTCACCCCTCTTTACCCCGATGAGATCATCAACATGGAAACGAATGGAGAGGAAATTTCTACCCGGCTGATTAACCTGTTCTGCCCCATCGGCAAGGGACAGAGGGCACTGATCGTTTCACCCCCTCGGGCGGGCAAGACGATCATCATGCAGAAGATCGCCAACGCAATCACCCACAATCATCCCGAAATATTCGTTATCGTGCTCCTGATCGACGAACGCCCAGAAGAGGTAACGGATATGCAGCGGAATGTCGAGGGGGAAGTCGTGTCATCGACCTTCGACGAACAGGCTACCCGGCATGTCCAAGTGGCGGAGATGGTTATCGAAAAGGCAAAGCGGCTGGTGGAGCACAAGAGGGATGTGATAATCCTTCTCGACTCGATCACCAGGCTGGCTCGGGCCTACAACCAAACCGTACCCACCTCGGGAAAAATTCTCTCTGGAGGAGTCGATTCCAACGCTCTGCACAAGCCGAAGCGTTTCTTCGGCGCCGCCAGGAATATCGAGCAGGGGGGCAGCCTGACGATTGTCGCCACAGCTTTGATCGAAACAGGAAGTCGAATGGACGAGGTGATCTTCGAGGAGTTCAAAGGAACGGGGAATATGGAGATCAATCTGGATCGCAAGCTTGCCGACCGGCGCCTCTTTCCCGCGATCAATATCAAGAGATCCGGCACCCGGAAGGAAGAGCTGTTGCTGTCGGAAGATGTGTTGAGCAAACTGTGGGTCCTGCGCAAGGTTATTGGGCCGATGGACGACCAGGAGATCATCGAGCTGCTTATTGACAGGATGAAAAAATCCAAGAATAATGAGGCGTTTTTGAATTCGATGAACACCCCAACGGTCGACGAGATGTGAGGAGTAGTATGAAGAAAGATATTCATCCGTTGTACGAACCCACCAAGGTCACCTGTGCTTGTGGCAATGTCTTAGAGATCCGCTCGACCGCGAAGGATATCAAGGTGGAGATTTGTTCGCACTGCCACCCCTTCTTTACGGGGAAGCAGAAGCTGGTGGACACCGCCGGTCGGGTGGAGCGGTTCAAGAAAAGATACAACATCAAAGACTGATTTTAGCCTCTAAAAACCTTCTCATGCTCTCCCAGTGCGAGCCCTGCCAGTACACGCGGCCGCATTCGGGGCAGGTTCTGAAGCGATCGTAGGTCCGGGCAACATATGGGGGAACCGAGGACGCGACCTTTGCTGTTTCGACATCCTCCAAGAGGGCATTGCAGCGCAGACAGCGTGTAAACGGTCGGATCTTTGTCCTGAGATCGAATCGTTGAAGAATTTCGACCAGCTGCTCCAGAGGTTGATCGGAGCGGACGCAATACCCATGGCTGATGATGGTTCGCTTTAGAAGCTCCCGGTCGCGGGTCAGAACGATTCTTCTGTGTTCATGGGAGATGCGGGATAAATCCCCGTCGTCGAGAGCATTGGAGTACAGGCTGTCGAAACCAAGCATACGCAGAAGTTTGGCCAATCTGCCGAGGTGAACGTCCAGAACAAAGCTGCTTTTCCGCAAACCCATAGGGCGCACCTTGGTCAGGCCGCCGATCTCCAGAGACTCGAATACCGGATATACACTGATTTGGTTTCCCTCCACCACTTGCCTGTCGAAGGGCACGGATTGACCGTCCACCAGAACAAGATCCACCTCGGTGTGAGGGACGCCGAGGGACTCAATTACGGCTTTTACGGTATCACCGTCGTGAAAACGAATGCGGAAAGGTCTCTTCCTTCTCTCCTTTGGAAGGAAATCGTTGAGCTCTTCGTAGAAGCGGAGGGTTACTTCTCCGGATTTTGCAGCCATTTACGTGTATCCATGATAAAGAGTTTCAGCTACTCTGTCCTGGAAATCAAATGAGGGGAAGGAAAGGTTGATGCGGGCAGAGGGGGATTTTTCGATCCTCCTACAGGATATATGGTTCGAGCTGCGGGGCTCGGTAATCTTAAGAGGCATCGATTGGCAGGTCTTCGCGGGACAGCGCTGGGTTCTCCTCGATTTGCGGACGATGATTCCGGAGTTCATGAGCGTGCTTGACGTCGTACTGGCCGGGCAGAAGGGGGCTTTGGCCTTCTACGAAGAATACACACCGGCCGAGCGGCGGCGGGCTCACGAATCTCTAAGCCATATCCACGCCGATCATCTGATCTCCCGACGTTTCTCCACTTTGTCCACCGGAGAGCGACAGAGGGTGTTGATCGCCCGCGCTCTGATGGCGGAGCCGGACATCCTGCTCCTCGATGAACCCTGTATGGGTCTGGATCCCCTGTCCAGAGAGGAATTCCTCGACTCTCTTTATAACCTATTCGCTGAAAAGTCCGCAATGACCGTCATTACCGTGACTCATCACGTGGAGGAGATTACCTCCGCCTATGAGGGCGTATTGATTTTCGATGGCGGTCGGGTCTTGGCCTGCGGTCTCCGGGAGCAGACCCTGACCGCGGAAGCGATCTCGAATTTATTCGGTCATCGCTGTCGCTTGACCTTCGAGGATGATCGGTATTCGCTGCAGTTTATCTAGTAGTTGATCTGTCTTGAACTATAGATCCGTGAATTTTTCGATCATCTGTCGAATCCGACTGGACAGGGATATCAGCAGGCGTTTGGTCCACTGCGGGCTGGCTGAAAAGATCTCCTGAAAATTCTCTTTTGAGAACACCAGGGCCTCCACCGGACCCTTCGTGATCACGGTTGCCGATCGCACTGATTTGTCGAAGAAGCTCATCTCTCCGATCAGCTCCCCCTTGCCAAGAGTGGCCATGACTTTGTACTTGTCCCCCAGCTTGCGGGTGATGTAGACCTCCCCCGAGAGGATCCAGTAGATCTCCTGCTGGATATCCCCTTCCTTGATGAGAACCGTCTTGTCTCCGTACTTCCTGCCGAACTTGGCGATTACTTCATCGTTGATCGCCTCTTCAGCCTGGAAGGCGATCTTCATGATTTCTGTATAATTCTGATCGGACATCCTATAAGCCCCTATCCTCAACCCGATTCAAGACGATCTCCGAACTCGGCATTCAGGATTCTCAGTGTTTGGGTCAGCCCGGTGATTGTTTCGAGGGCCAGCTCCCATGATACGCTCGAAGCTATGTCGAACCCCTCATTGTCCCATCTGTAGAGAATAGAGTTTTCCATACAATAGGCTGTGGTTAGACGGGGACAATCGAGAAGAGTCTCCACAGTCCCGAACACCGAATCAGGATGGAGATACATCGGAATCATCGCTCCATTGGCAAGAACTATTTCCATCCGAATGAGACCGGCTATAATGTAGCA
>JAGLQP010000629.1 GCA_023136785.1 Spirochaetales bacterium | reverse complement strand
ACCACCGCCGGTACCGGCAGCGAAACCACAGGGGTGATCATCTTCGACCTTGTGGAGATGCACGCCAAGACCGGGATCGCCCACCGGCAGATCCGGCCCAACCTGGGGATCGTGGATCCGGAAAACACCCGGACCCTGCCGCGGATGGCCGCGGCTTGCACGGGCTTCGACGTTCTGGTCCACGCCCTGGAGTCCTACACCAACCTGCCCTTCAGCCGTCGGGAGGCGCCAGCCAGCCCTGCTGAGCGTCCGGCCTATCAGGGCTCCAATCCGATCAGCGATGTCTGGGCCACCAAGGCGATCGAGCTGGTCAGCCGCAGCATTGTCCGGGCCGTAGAGGATCCGGAGGATGATGAGACGAGAAGCAGGATGATCATCGCCGCCACTTTCGCCGGGATCGGTTTCGGCAATGCGGGACTGCATCTGCCCCACGGCATGTCCTACCCGGTTTCCGGCATGGTCAGGGACTACATTCCCGAGGGATACCCGTCGGGCAAACCGATCGTTCCCCACGGCATGGCGGTGGTGCTCAACGCCCCGGCGGCCCTGCGCTTCACCGGCCCGGCCCGACCGGATCGGCACCTGGAAGCGGCTCAGCTGATGGGTGTCAAGACGGAGGACGCATCAGCAGAGAAAGCCGGAGAGATCCTGGCGGAGGCGGTCATCGACCTGATGAAGAAGACCGGAATGCCCAATGGGTTGTCCGCCGTGGGGTATTCGGAAAAAGACGTCGACAAGCTGGTCGAAGGGACTCTGCCCCAGCACAGGGTGACCAAGCTCTGTCCCCGGCCGTTTACTCCCGAGGATCTGCGCAAGCTGTTTCTCAACTCCCTCACTCTCTGGTAGCATGAACATTGATAGAAAAACCGTTGAACAGCTGATTCACCCCATCGATCCCGACTACCTCGAGTACCTGCGGGATGAATCCCGTCTGGTCGGGGAGGCGGAATCGATCTCCTTTCCCACAAACGAAGATCAGGTACGGGAGATCGTGAAGCTCCTGGCCGACGGGGAGATCCCCGTGACCATTCAAGCGGGGCGTACGGGGATTTCCGGCGGAGCCGTGCCCAAGGGCGGACACGTGCTCAACCTGAGCCGCATGAACAAATTCCTCGGGATGCGCCACGATCCGAAGGCAAACCGTTTCCACCTGCGCCTGCAGCCGGGAGTGCTGCTATCCCAGATCAACGAAATGGTAGCCAAGAAGGAGTTTGCAGCCGACGGCTGGAGCCGGGACTCGCTGCAGGGCCTCGAGGCGTTCCAGCGATCGGGCTCTTATTTTTTCCCTCCGGATCCCACGGAATCCTCCGCTGCGATCGGGGGCATGACCGCCAGCAACGCATCCGGAGCCCGTTCTTTTTCCTACGGTCCGACCCGCCGCTACATCGAATCCCTGCGCCTCGTCTTGGAAAACGGCTCTGCACTGCAGCTGCGGCGGGGAGTCCA
>JAGLQP010000628.1 GCA_023136785.1 Spirochaetales bacterium | reverse complement strand
CTCTTGGCGTAGCAGGTGGCCGAACGGGGTTCCTTACTGAAGATGGACATCTCGCCGAAAAAATCCCCTTTGGCAAACTTGGCGATCTCCAGACTTTTACCGTCGTCCAGGGTAACCGCGATGCCCATGGCGCCCGATTCCACGACGAACAACTCTCCGCCGGGGTCGTCCTGCTGGAACAGTATTTCCTCTTTCTGCAATTCTCGGGGATGCATCACCTCGAGAAGACCCTGAATCTCCTCCTCGGTGAGATCACAAAAAATACGAACGCTCTTTAGAAATTCTGTTTTTCCACTCATTTTCTTTGTTGACTGCAGATACGATCGCCGCCGCGGTTGCGGGCGGTGAACAGGTTCTCGTAGGCCCGTTCGATCAATTTATCTGCCGAGGTGCCTCCGTTCGGGTGGGCGGAAACTCCTATGCTGACCGTGATACCCAAATCTGTCCGGGGGTTTGTACTCCCCTGGCTGACCTCGCTCACATCGATTTTGTTCATCCCCGCGCGTATCTGTTCAGCAGTCTCTCGAGCCGCCTCAAGGCCTACTTGAGGGAGGATTACCGAGAAGACGTCCCCTTTGTAGCGTATGGGAATGCCCCTTTCCGACAACTGATTGCGGAGCTCAGAAGCCATCAGCTGCAGGGTCCGATCCCCTGCCTGATGGCCGTAGCTGTCGTTTAAAGTCTTCAGGTTGTCCGGCTTGATCATCAGGAAGCAGGTCCCTTCGGGTTTTTGTTCGAGAAGGCGCAGGAAATCTTCCTCCAGATAGCTTGCGTTGTACAGGCCGGTGAGTTTGTCCAGCATCACCTGCCGCCGCAGTTCCTGTACCCAGGGGCTCTTTTCGGCGATCAGACGGTTTGTGCTGCGAATGCGTTGAGCCACAATGGCTAACAGGGTGCGGAGGATCTTTGCCTTGATCTGAGGATGCTCGGCTAACAGGGTGTCCGCCTCTGCTCCCTTGCCTTCTCCCTGCTGAAGGTTCTCCGGCTGCAAGACGGGAAACACGAGCAGTGTTGTGTTTTCTTCGCAGCGGGATGTTGTATCCACTGTTCCCCGGTCGAAGAGGGACAGCTCGCCGAAACTCTCACCCGTTACAAAGGTGGCCAGGATGATGTCCCGATGTTCGTCACCGCTCTTGGTGATCAGCACCTCTCCTTGCTGAACCGTGTAAATCCTTCCGGTTCCGCTGTCGTTGCCGGCTTCGTTGGGAAAAACAATTTCCCCTTTAGAGTAGTCCCGCCAGGCCGCATTGTCCGCTACCACCGCCAGCTCATCTGAGTTGAGGGACTGAAACACGCCGACGGCTTTAAAAAGATCGATCTTGTCTTCCCGCCTGAGTCTGGCGGCATTTCCTTTGTCTTTGCTCACCCCAGAAGAGTACAACTGGCTTGGCCGGGGGGTCAACTTGCCGGCGGACTTTCCTGCGTCGATTTTCTTGACGGCGCTGGTTTCCT
>JAGLQP010000627.1 GCA_023136785.1 Spirochaetales bacterium | reverse complement strand
CCCAGCTTCCGATCGTACCCCTCGGCATACCCCACGGGAAGCACGGCCACGCGGATCGGACGGGTGGCTCTGTAGGTACAGCCGTAACCGATGTAGCTGCCCTCGGGAAGATTCTTGATCTGAACGATGCGGGTTTTCCAGGTCAGAACGGGCCGAAGATCCGGTACCGGCCGGTGCCCGAGCAGTGTGGAGAGATAGGTCTCTCGAGAGGGCCACAGGCCGTAGATCCCGATCCCGGCGCGGACGAGGTTGAAGTGGGTCTTGGAAAAGAGAATCCCGGCGGCGGTGGCCGCGGCGTGGATGAAATCGGCTTTTATATCCAGACGATCCAGGATGTTCAGAACGTCGCCGAAGCGATCGAGCTGGGCCTGCGCGTAGTCGTGATTCAGGGTGTCCTCGATATTAGCGAAATGAGTGGACACCCCCACCAGCTTTGCTCCCGCCACGGATTTCAACTGCCCGACAAACCCTTTAACTTCAGAAGGCAGGATTCCCTGCCGTCCCGTACCCGTCTCCACCTTCAGGTGCAGACGGGCAGGGCCGATGCTGCCGAGGTCCAGCTGCGCCAGGGCCTCGAGGGTTTCTCTGTTGTATACCGTGAAATCCAGATTTCGAGCTACCGCCTCCTGGAGGGCATCCAGGGGTACATGCCCGAGGACCAGGACCGGGCGCTTCTCTGCCATCTCGCGCAGCTCGACGCCCTCCTCCAGGGAGTTGACGGCAAACCAATCCGCCGATGGCAGCAGGGGAATCATCTCCTTCACCCCGTGGCCATAGGCGTTCGCCTTGACCACCGCGCAGAGGATGGTTCCCTTCCTCAATCCCTTGCGCAGCTCCCGGAGGTTATGATCTGGAACTTCCCGGTCCAACTCGACCCATACCAGATTGCTCATACCTTTTGAAGAATACACACAAGCGGGTGCGCTTATCAACAGAAGGATCTTCCATTATACTTGAGGCTCCCGGTCGGTGCGAGTCAATCGCTAACTTCACTTCGGTCATAACAGCGGGTAGGAGCTTGTCAGAAGAAAAAAACCTGCAGTCTATCTGGTTCTCCGAATCAACGCAGTGGGTGTGCATCATCGACCAGCGCCATCTGCCCCACCGGAGGATCACCGAGGAGATTACCAGTCTCGAGCAGATGTGTACCGCCATTCGCGAGATGCATCTACGTGGAGCGCCGCTTATAGGTGTAGCTGCCGCCTACGGCATGTACCTCAGTTGTCGGGAATCCCGGCGGGCCGGAGAACGGAACACCCTGGCGGAGGCATCGGCACTGCTGCTGGCCACCCGGCCGACTGCCGTCAACCTGGCCTGGGCGGTGGAGCGTCAGCTGAACGGGCTGCAGAGGATGGATGACCCGATACAGAGGACCGCTGCGGCTCTGGCTATTGCGCGGGAGATCGAAGCGGAAGATATCGAGCGCTGCCGCAGGATCGGTGAGTGGGGAGTGCGC
>JAGLQP010000626.1 GCA_023136785.1 Spirochaetales bacterium | reverse complement strand
TACCCAGGCTGAAAGATTCCCGGTTCAGAAATCTGTAGGCCAGTCGAAAATCTCCGAGAATACACACCACCGCAAAGTCCCGGGAATCCAACTCGGCCGGGCTGGCCCTGTTGTTTATGTACTGGTAGTAGGTGCCTGTCAGCAGAAAGGACGATTCGAGATCGAAGATCCAAATCTTCTTCGGAAACTGAAAGGTAATGCCGATTGCCGGTTTGATGGGACTGGGAGCGCTCTGCGGATCTGTCGAGCCGATATAGATAAGTCCCCCGTCCAGCTCAAAGGTGTTCAGAGCCGGAAGGGGGACACCGCTAAGGAGGAAGCTCATGAAAACGATGAGAAAAACACTGGTTCTTTTTCTCATTCCTGCTCCATAGTGTAGCACATCTTCACGGAAAAAAAGGGAACTTTTCCAAAAAAATTCCAGCCGCTCCTACCTCGGTAAATGAGGGCTGTTCCCAGCTGGCCAGCAGGTACTGTCCGTGGAGAAGGAGGTCCCGATAGGCGTACCCTTCGGGAAGATCGGCAAGCCGGAAACGCTGGATCTGGCGGGAACCGGGAGAGGCTTTCAGCAGCAAACCCCCGGGCAGGAGCAACAGGGCATGTTCCGCCCGACGGACCCCGGAAAGGGTAACCAGGCGGATTTCATCTGCGCTGGTGAAGTCATCGGGGTGGTACTCGTAGCGGCGGATCAGGGATTGGCCATCCGTACGGATGTAAAGCTGGTAGCCGGTGCTGGTCTCCGGTTCATCGAGCAATTTCTGTGCTTCTGCGAGCAGCAGCTTCAGAGGACCGGAGCCCCGTTCCTCAAGGCTATGAAAGCCGTAGGATCTGCGAAAGCCGAGCTCCCCGGCCTCCTGTTCCTCCAGATCGACCAGGTCGAAGCGGGAGTAAGAGAATAGGGTTCGGTTGCGGTCGCTGTACTTCCACTGGAAAAAGAACTCCTGAGTTGTTAGTGGAACAAAGCCGACGGCTTCCCAATCGGGATGTGCTTCCTGATACGGGGCTGTAATGAACTCGTACACCCCGGTCCGCGGAAAGAGTCGAAGCAGACTGATTCCCTGCAGTTTCAGCTCGGTCTCGCTGACGACATTGAGAAGCTTGTTGAAGTACAGGTGGCAGAGGAGGGAATCCTGTTCGGGGATCAGGGTGGTCAGGGTCCGGTAGCGGAAAATCATCGCGTCGTAGAAGTAGCGGAAAACAAGGTCCCTGGTCTCACCTACGGCGGTCTCACCTATGGTAAGTTCTGCAATCCCGTAGCCGTTGATGCCCAGATAGACCCGGTCCTCGACCGAGACCAGATCGGATACCCTGCCCTGGACGGTCCAGGGTTGAAACTCGATCGCCTCGGTTCCCTGATCCGTCACAACCGGAGTGAAGCTGCCCTCCTGAAGCTGATACAGGACGCCGCCGAGAGGTGCCGCCGGTTCCGGTTCCGGCGAGCGGTTCCAACAGCCGG
>JAGLQP010000625.1 GCA_023136785.1 Spirochaetales bacterium | reverse complement strand
TAATCTTCTGACCGGCGAAGGGCTTGCCCTCGGCTGCTGTGGGTGGTTCCTTCCCTCCCCCAGCGAAGGCGGCGGTGGCAAGACCAATAACCAAAACAATAGTTATCCATATCTGGATTTTTTTCATTAAAAATCTCCTTTTATATTTTAGAATTCTTTGGGTAGTTACCCCTGAGGCTCCACTCGGGTGGGGACTGGCGCGAATCGAGTTTTTCACAATCACCTCCTTGTCTCTGAAATACTCTGTTAGCATACCAATGATTTTAGTGGCTCACCGCCGAGTTGTCAACACTTTTTTCATTTATTCAATTATGTAACATGTTTTTCTTTTATTTTATTGACAGAATGAAAATATCACCTTAATATATTAAGAAATATTATACTAATTATTTTAACTATCCGGTTTTATCCCGAAGTATGCAGTCAAAAGCGAAAATAATTGAAAGCGCTCTTCTAAAACAAAAAACGAGCCGCCTGCCCTGCTTTCCCTTGATCGACATAGCCTTTGCCTCTTCCTACTCGGACCGACCGATGCGGGAGGTTCAACTTGATCCCCATCTCCACGCCAGCGTTTTGAGCAAATGCGCTGAGGAATTACCCGTAGACGGCGTATACATCAATCTCTGTTTAGATACCGGTCAGGGGGATCGAATCAGCGATAGTGAAAATATACTCGACGAGTCGCTCAATCTCGTGATTCCGGAAAACGACGTACTATCCATATCCTCCACGTCGATCAAATCCCTCAATGACGAGAGAATCGTGAAAGCCGAACTTTTCCATCCCGGTATTTTGGCCACTTTCAAAAACATCGATGATAACATCAAAGAGAATTATGCAGTTGCAGTAGGAGTAACCGGAACATTCTCTCAGATTGCCTTTCTGGTCGGAATATCGGAATTCATGATGGCACTTCTCGATCAGCCCGACATCGTACACCAGGTCCTGAAAAGACGGCACCAGATCGTCATCCGACAGGTGCAAGAGCTCTGTGCCGCCGGGGCCCGCTTCATTTGGATAGGAGAGGGGCTGGGGTCCGGAAGTTTAATCAGCCCGGATCAATATCGAGAATTTGTTCTACCCTATGAGATTGAAATTGCTGAAGAGATCCGGAAAAACGGCGCGCTGTCGCTACTTCATATTTGCGGAAATGTCATTAATGCCCTTCCCGATATAGCGAAGTGTTCTGCGGATGGTTTTGACCTGGATTATCCCGTCGCCCTGGCCGATGCCTTCGAAATGCTACTGCCGGATGTTACGGTTAAAGGAAATATCAATCCGCGGCTATTCATGAAGGGCTTCTCTGAACAGCTAAAACAATCCTGTCTACAGGCAAAGGACATTGCTGCAGATAGAATCGGATACATAATGTCTACCGGGTGTCTGGTACCCAGAGACTCGGAGATGGAATCATTCCACATCATGGCGGATGTCTGCAGATATGACTGAATCCAATG
>JAGLQP010000624.1 GCA_023136785.1 Spirochaetales bacterium | reverse complement strand
CGTGTCCGAAGGGGTGTTTCCTGTCCGGCGGCTGTGCCGAGCTCTTGGCTCCCCACAGCACTACCAGGGAGGTGAAGGAATCGGATAGGGTGTGCCAGGCATCGGCGATGATGGCGATCGAGGCGGTATTGATGCCGACCCAGTATTTCAGCCCGAAGAGGATCGTGTTGATGATGATGGACAGCCAGCCTTCCCACATAGCCAGGCGGTTGATCCTGGGTTTGTTCTCGATTCGCTCGCTGCTGCTCATCTCTGCCAGTTGCTGTTGATCTCGGGCGCTCATTTCTTGAGGCCGAAGATCTCGGGATTTACAATGAAGCGGGGCCGCTGCCCCCGGAGCACCCTCTCCAGTTCATCCATCCCGTCGATCATATCCGCTTCGAAAGACTCCTCGGAGTACCATGCGACATGGGGGCTGACCAGGGCATTCTCCTTCGACAGAAGGGGGTTGTTTGCTGCCGGCGGTTCGGTTTCAAGCACATCGATCCCTGCGGCACCGATCGACCCCCTGTCTAAAGCTTCACAGAGCGCCGCCTCGTCGATGATCGGTCCCCGGGCCGTGTTGACGATGATGGCGTGTTTTTTCATTTTCCCAAGAGCGGCGGCGCCGATCGGATGGAAAGTCTCCGGGGTAAGGGGAGTGTGGATGGAGATATAGTCTGAATCGCCGAGCAGCTCGTCGAACTCGTATTTGCGTTCGACCTCGAGGAGTGCATAGATGTCGTCCTCTACATAGGGATCGTAGGCGCACACCTTCATGCCGAATCCCTTGGCCTTGGGCACGAGGGCCCGTCCAACCCGTCCCAGCCCGACGATCCCCAATGTCTTGTCTTTGAAGTTGAAGATCGGTTTTGTGTATTTGTAATCCCAGACCGCGTCCCTGGATTTCGGCAGGATGAGGTGAATCTTCCGAGCCAGGGCGAGCAGCAGGGTGATAGCGTGGTTGGCCACCTCGTCTGTACAGTAGGCCGGAGTGTTGCACACCGGGATCAGCTTGTCCGTTGCCGCCCCCACATCCACGCAGTCATAGCCCACCGACAGGGTCAGGATGATCTTGCAGCGCTCCAGCGCCCCGATGATGTCGGCATCCAGGGTTCGGGCAATCAGTACCACCGCGACCGCGTCTTTCACCTGCGCTTTCAGTACTTCGTCACCCTCGTCATTGACACTGACCAGCTCGCAGCCTATATCCTTGAGCCGTTTCTCGAAGTACACGAGATTCGGGAACTTCATGAACAGGCGATGGCCCGTAAAAACTACCTTCTCCATCCTTGCCTCCGATTTTTACACAGCTGAGTCACTATATCAAATTCATGGGGTCGGACAAAACAGGTAATCCCGCATTCTCCGGCGCTTTACACTCGATATGGAAACGGAATCCCTTGAAACTTTTAATAGACTTGGATCGTTACGGACTACAAGCTCGAAGAGGTCTCTGCGATTGAGTCCTCGACAATAA
>JAGLQP010000623.1 GCA_023136785.1 Spirochaetales bacterium | reverse complement strand
AACGTTATCGGCTGGTAAAGGAGAAAAATGCGGGTTACGATAACTCAAATAAAAGAGATGAAGCAAAAGGGCGAAAGAATCAGCATGCTCACCGCCTACGACTACCCCACAGCACGCGCCGTGGACGCTGCGGGCGTCGACGCCATCCTGGTCGGCGACTCCCTCGCCATGGTAGTGCTCGGCCAGCCCGACACCTTGGCCGTGACCGTGGAAGAGATGCTGTACCACGCCAAGGCGGTCAGCCGGGCCGCGCCTCATGCCTTGCTCATCGGCGATCTGCCATTCATGAGCTACCAGGCCGATGTTGCGGAGGCGGTGCGCAACGCCGGACGCTTTCTCAAAGAGGCGAACATGGACGCGGTCAAGCTGGAAGGCGGCCGGAGGGTCATTCCGCAAATACAGGGCATCGTGGATGCCGGGATCCTGGTGATCGGACACATTGGGCTTACGCCCCAGTCCAGCGGGCAGCTCGGCGGTTTCAAGGCTCAAGGCCGCACAGCGGAGAGCGCCGAGGATTTGATCAAAGATGCTTTTACCATCGAAGAGGCGGGTGCCTTTGCCCTGCTGCTGGAGGCGGTTCCTCCTGAGTTGGGTAAGGCGATCGCCGAGTGCCTGAGTATTCCCGTATACGGCATCGGCGCCGGACAGTACACAGACGGACAGCTTCTGATCAATGGGGATATGTTGGGCTACTTCGAAGCCTTTACCCCAAAGTTCGTGAAAAAGTACGCCAACCTGGCCGAGGTCATCACGACCGCCTTGAAGGAGTACGTAGACGATGTGCATCAGGGCCGCTTTCCCGGACCGGAGCACTCCTACAGCGTACTCAAAGAGGAGCTGGACAAGTTCAACAAAGTCGTAGAGCACTACAAGAGCTCCCGCAAGAAATAGTAATCCCGCGGAGCGCAGACATGAACGAACCTTTTCGGATCGAGACCAATCGCCTCGAATCAATCAACGAATTCTTAAGCAAATCACCCAACGCCGTGCTCGACCCGCTGCTCGAAATGGTGGATAAGCACGGCGGGGCGGAACGTATCAACGAGAAAGCCCGACAGAACGGCGCCCTTCCCTCTCTCCTTGAACGATTGAAAGAGAAGAATGGCAGGTATGCCGAGCAGCTGGACTGGCTTTTGGAGCAGCGGGAGGCCGGGCGCTTTATCCCCATGGCAAACTATGTAAAAAAAGCCCAGGCGGATAGAGCTCCGACTCTCGATTCCAGCTATCAGGTCACCCTGGAGATCTCCGCCCTCCAGTATTTTCCCTGGCTGATCAGCGAAATCCGCCAAGCGATCGAAGAAGAGGAGCTGATGCCGGGGCGCTTCATCCGGGTACGGGCCATGAAGGAGCAGGAGGCCGACGGCGACCTCTTGGCCGTAACCGCGGCCATGCAGATCCTGGGAGCATCCTGGGTGGAAAGCCTGGACACGAAGGGAACCGACGGCTCCAACGTGCATTTAG
>JAGLQP010000622.1 GCA_023136785.1 Spirochaetales bacterium | reverse complement strand
ATATTCTATCGACTAAGGATACCGGTACTCCGGCAACTATGGGGGAAACTTTTACTGCTCTCTCGGAAGTTGATGTGATTTCAACCGAATTGGCGGAACGGCTCAGAAAAGCAGTCGGTTTTCGAAACATTTCCGTTCATGAATACAAAAAAATAGACTGGGAAATAGTATTTAGTATCTGCACGAAGCATATGAAAGACTTTCGTGAGTATGCAACAGGGGTGCTGGCCTACTACAATATTGACTGAAGACAATGGGAAGATATTTTATAGTATCTTTGCTTCTCCTCACCCTCCTGATCAGCGGTTGCCTGGACGGTAAAACCCCGGAGCCGCCGCCGGCGCAGCCCCCCGAGACTCGGGAAGAAGCTCCCCAGACCAGCCTCCCCGCTCCGGCTGAAACAGAAGCCAAAGAAGTAAAGCCCGCAGAGGAACCATCTCCTCCGGAGATCGGCTACTACGAAGCGGTGCGGCAAATATCGAGGTTGTATCCCGACGATCTTCAACCCCTGGCTGTACGGGGGCGTATCCCGATCATTCTCCACGATCTCGACAAAGATCAGCATCCCGAGTGCTTCTCTTTAGGAATTTCCTCGCAGGGAATCGATGCTGAAGAGGTGTCCCGGCTCAGTGATTCCTCCAGGCTGTTTCAGGAGGACAACACACCGGTAGCGTTTACACTGCTGCTGTTTGCCAACCACCAGGGCAACTTTCGTCGCGTCAAGGTCCTCGACCTCGGCGAACGGTACGTGTTCGCGCACTTGCGGAGAAACACCCTGTACTCTAACCGATCCCTTCCTGTCATCATTACCGTATCGTTTCAGACGGTGGAGGGGCGCGATGTGGAGCTGCTTGTGTTCGACAATGCCGGCGGCCTGCCCCGCGCCCGTCGCAGTCTTACAGAAACCCTCTCCACCCAATACCGGCTCGAAGACATCGATGGAAACGGAATGATCGATCTGTTTCTCAAGGAAAAGGCCATGGAGGAAGGTACAGGATTCGAGACCTTTCTGGCCTGGCACCGCTGGAACGGCCGGGATTTCGTCGAATATCAAACCCAAAACATTGTACGCAATCTGAATACCTTTCTCGCATCGGCAACAGAGCTGCTGCTCATCGGAGAGCTTAATGATTCTGTGAGTTTCCTCGTAGATCCATCCACGGTCGGAGATCTGAGGAGAAAGGGATGGGGGGACGGAAAGATCCTGATCCGCACATTGGGACTGGAAGAACTGGGTTTGCAGGAATTCCCTGCTCTCCGGGAGGTCGTGTTCCCGCCTGTCCTGGAAGATCCTTTCACCAGTGAGGACGAGGATGGATCGTACTTCATCATTACCTACAGGATGATCGATGTGAACGGGACTTCCTATATCGCCAAAGCCCGCCTCTATATGTCTACAAACCCGTTCAAAGACCGACAGTTCGCCTTCGCCCCCGCCCTCGATTGACAGGGGGCACCCATCC
>JAGLQP010000621.1 GCA_023136785.1 Spirochaetales bacterium | reverse complement strand
GACCCGCAAGGGAATGATCATCTACGGAGTGGGTGCGGGTTTTCTCACCTTTTTGATCCGCATCTACGGATCGTTTCCCGAGGGAGTGTCCCTGGCCATCATCATCATGAATATGTTTGTTCCGCTGATCAACCGCCTGACCCCCCCCGTTGTCTTCGGGTACCTCAAGGAAGGGAAGGAATGAAAACCGTAGTACTGACAGGGGTAAAACTGTTTGCCATATGCGCCGTAGCCGCCGTTACCCTGGGCGGCATCAATGCGATTACCGAACCCGTGATTATTCAGCGTAAAATCATGGAGCTTCAACAGGCCCTGAACGAGCTCACCCCCGACGCCGAGGCGGGAGAGGCCGTTACAATCCTTGAGAATCCTGTAGTCCTGACACGATATCCCGTTACGAAGGGGGGCGACACGGTTGGGATGCTCCTCGAGATGGAAGGCTCCGGATACAGCGGGGAGATGAAGATCCTCGCACGTTTCGATCTCTCCGGCTCGATCGCCGCTGTCAAGCTCATGGATAACACGGAAACCCCCGGTCTGGGTAAGAAGGCGGAAAACCCGGCATATATGGAGAAATTCCTCGGTTCCGGTTCTTCGGAAAACCCGGTTCCAGTACGAAAGGATATGCTTAAGCCCGGCGACGCCGATGCCATAACAGGCGCGACCATCACATTCCTTGGCATCTCCAAGGCGCTGGCCGACGGAGCGGCGTACGCCCGTTCTGCCCGCGAAGGAGAGTGACAATGTACAGCGAGTTCAGCAAAGGAATATTCAAAGAGAATCCCATATTCATCATCCTCTTGGGCCTGTGCCCAGCCCTGGCAGTGTCGACCCAGGTGGTGAATGCTTTGGGAATGGGTGCAGGGGTGATCTTTGTCCTTCTCGGATCTGAAATATTCATTTCCCTGCTCAAAGATTTCATCCCCGAGAGGATCCGCATTCCCTCGTTTATCGTTATCATAGCTTCATTCGTCACAGTCGTAGATCTGGTCATGCAGGCCTACGCCCCCTCCCTGTCCCGCAACCTCGGGGTGTTCGTTCAGCTGATCGTGGTGAACTGCATTATTTTAGGCCGGGCCGAAGCCTTTGCCAGCAAGCGCAAGTTGGCAGAATCCCTGCTCGATGCTCTTGGAATGGGAGTGGGCTTTACCCTGGCACTTCTGTTGATTTCGGCGATCAGGGAGATCCTGGGCTCCGGAACAATCACACTACTCGCAGTCGGGCGCTTCGACGGCGTGATCCTCATTCCCGGGCTTTCCAGTCAACCGGCTCGGGTTTTGGCCCTGGCTCCCGGAGCGCTTCTGGTGATCGGGTTCCTGAAAGCGCTCTTCAACTGGCTCGGGATGCGAAAGGCGAGCCGCACCGTTTGGAAGCTTGAGAAAATGTCGGCGGCCGGCGCTCCGGCGACCGGCGCTCCGGCAGGGGCGGGAGGCGCATCGTGAGCTACGTCGGAATCATCATTACCTTCGT
>JAGLQP010000620.1 GCA_023136785.1 Spirochaetales bacterium | reverse complement strand
TTCCGCTGGTAGTGAATCTCGATTCTTTTGAGCTGCTCCAGCTCTTTCTCGAACTCCTCCGTTCGTGCTCCGCGAGATACCTGCCTCAGCAGAGGACGGATCTTCTTCAACACCTTTCGGACCGCTTTATTTTCTTCGAGGTAGGTATGCACCGGATGCCCCGACAGCACCCTGGACTTCCTCTGGCGCCCCAAGGCCTGCTCGAATACCTGGACATGAACATCGCAGACCTTCTGCACCTGTTCCACGGGAACTCCCTCGGCAATCAAGGCCTGCTCCATCTGGGCAATCTCCTCCGGGCTGACGTTGCGGATCAGTTCGGCAAACCGCTTTCGCACAGCCTTGATATTGCTTCCCTCGTGGAGATCCTGTACGATCTCTTTGAGCCGTTCCTGCCGATATTCCGCACTTCCCTTCTGATACTCACTCATGAATAGTCTCTCTCCTTCGATTCAGTATACAGTCGGCTCGCCCGTATACTCAACATCTACTCATGGAGTATACCGGGTTGGCTGTACAAAACCAGTTTCCTGAAATATCATAACAATCGATCCGACCGTTCGTGGTCCAAGGAGGGTTGCCATGAAATGCAAACGAGCCGTGATCCTGCTCTTGCTCTGTATGTTGATCCCGATGGGACTTGCAGCCGAGGGGGTTGCGGAAAAGGCACCGAGACCGCTAGCGGAAATCGATGAGGACGACAGCTGTCTGTCCTGCCACCAGGCGGTATCCCCCGGAATCGTTCAGTCGTGGCGCCTCAGCAAGCACGCCTTTGCCGGTATCAGCTGTGCTGCCTGCCACACCGGCCACACCAACGACCCATCGGCAGGCGAGCACTTCGGCTTCAATGTAACCTCCGTCCCGTCTCCGAACTACTGTGCCCAGTGCCATGCCGAAGAGGTCAGGCAGAACAGCCGCTCCAAACATGCCTGGACGGCTTTCATCGGTCATCTGAAACCCTACTACGAGAAGGCCCGATCAATGGGGTTGGATCCTTTCAGCCAGGAGACGGCCAAACGGCTTGACCCGGATCAAATCGCCAAGAGGACAGTATCTCCCCTGTTTCCGGACAGCGGGGTGCTCAAAATGACAGGATTGCTGGACCGTCCCGACTACGAACACAACAACGTCAATCTCGGCTGCGCCCAGTGTCACGGGACCTTTGTGGTGGTCACTGAGGATAGGACACTGAAGGGTTGGCCCAATACCGGCATAGGGCGGGTAAATCCTGATGGAAGTCTCGGGTCCTGCTCCTCCTGCCACACCCGTCACCAGTTCAGTGTTGAGGAGGCTCGCACTCCCCATACCTGCGGGCAGTGTCACCTCGGTCCCGACCATCCTCAGATCGAAATCTATGAAGAATCCAAGCACGGAAATATCTACGATGCCAGCGGCGAGCAGTGGAATTGGGACGCCCCGGCCGGTGAGTGGGGAACAGACGATATTGACGCTCCCACCTGCGCCACCTGCCA
>JAGLQP010000062.1 GCA_023136785.1 Spirochaetales bacterium | reverse complement strand
AGCAACACCCGAAGCGGATGTCAGAGATGTTGTAACTATCTTGATCGAAAAATACGAAGAAGAACACTATCCTATAGACATGCCTGATCCTGTAGAAGCGATCAAGTTCAGGATGGAACAGGCAGGACTAACGCAGAAGGATCTCATTCCATATGTCGGCAGTCGTTCCAAGGTTTCCGAGGTACTATCGGGCAAGAGGAAACTAACACTTAAGATGATCCGTGCCCTCAATCGGCATTTTGGTGTTCCGGCGGATGTTCTACTGAGGGAGAAACCAATCTCCCTTGTGGATGAGTTTCGGGATTTCGAATTCGAAAAGTTTCCAATCGTCGAAATGAAAAGGAACGGTGCTTTCCGAGGTCTAAAAATTACAGATGTCAAGGACAAGTCGGAAGAGTGTATTAGATTCCTGATTGAAAAAATCGGAGGGCTAAAAGCTGTTCCAGATGGATTTTTTCGAAAGACATCTTCTGCTCGTTTGAACGCCAAAATCGATCCATACGCACTTCAGGGATGGAGCCTTCATGTTCTTGCAAAAGCAAGTGACGAAGAACACGTTGCACCGTATATCAAAGAAAACGTGAACGAATCGTTTCTTCGGTCGTTGGTGGGCTTAAGTGTTCTGAATGAAGGCCCTCGACTGGCCAAAGAGTTCCTGAGTAAAAACGGTATCATACTCGAGGTAGTGCCTCACCTAAAGAACACATATATAGATGGTGCAGCATTCATAACCATGGATGGACAGGCAATTATCGGTCTCACACTTCGATACGACAGGATCGACAACTTCTGGTTCACACTAATACACGAGATAGCTCATATAGTGAGCCACTTGGATACAGGCAGCTTTATAGTTGATGACATGAGTCTCCGCGGATCCCAGACTGACAATGACATAGAGCGCGAAGCTGACAATTTCGCACAAAAAGCTCTTCTTCCTTATCATTTTGATCTTGACCAGAAGGATTTCGTTTCAAAGGAAGAAGTTTTAGTCTATGCTGCCGCAAACGCCGTTCATCCTGCGATTGTAGCGGGTAGAATACAGTATACCAAGAACAACTACCGTTTGTTTTCTAACATGATCGGACGCGGTGATGTGCGGCAATGGTTCGATATTGTATAAAAGAAGCCCCAGATAGTGCTCCGGGGCTTATGAAGGTCAAATCCGGGACACCAAAATTGAACTCATATGTCTGCACATCCTGTCGCTTGAGTAGACCACGAGAATCTTGTGACGCGGTGCGCGCAAATGAATTACACGGGACCAGGCGGGCGCCGCCATACTGCGTCGGGATTCAGCGCAGGCCGTTCATCATTTGGTTAATCGTCTGACCGGTAGGGGTGCGGAAGTTGGGATTCAGTTTGTCCAGCTCATCCCAGGACTGAAACGCTCCAACCCTGTCGTCAAGATCGTAGAACAGCACAATACCCCTGTTGAAGCGGGACATCTGATGCGAAGGATCTTCCGCCACAGCCCTGTCAAAAGCGTCAATAGCCTTCCGAGGCTCCTCGATCCGGCGGTACATGATTCCCATATCGGTCCACACGTTCGGATTCCCCGGATCGATCTCCAAAGAACGCTGGTAGGCAGCGATAGCCTCGAGGTACTGATCGCGGTCAAAGTAGGCATTGCCCAACTCCCTCCAAATCGCCTCGTCATCCGGGTCCTGAGAGGTTCTCTTCTCAAGTTCCTCGATATACTCGGTTCTCGACGGGGCTTCCTGGAACAGGGGTGCCCCGGAACCGCCGGAAACCTCCCGACTCCCTGCGCTCGATCGAAACCCACCGACAAAAGCACTCACCACGTATCCTACCAGGAAGGCGGCGATAATGGAGGCGATCAGCGTGCCTGAGGTGACTGTCTTGGCGCTTTTGTTGCTGCGGGAGCTCTTCGAGCCTCCCGGTCTCTTATTGGTCTTGGATGCCATATCGTTTCTCCGACTTAAGTTAGTGCGCTACAACTGCGCAGTACTGCGTATTCAAAAGCTATCTATACGGGGACGGACAATCAAGAGTTTTTTTTCGATCTGCTCGTTCCGGCACTCCCGGTGCCCTTGAGATTAAAACAGAAACTTGCGTATAGTGAAGGAGAGACAAGCCACCAAACCGTTTGGAAAGGAGTATTTCATGCCCCGTCTAACCTATTTGGGACACGCAGCCTTTACCCTGGAAGGATCCAAAGCACGAATCGTGATCGATCCCTTTCTGTCGGGAAATCCTCTGGCTACGGCCAGGCCGGAGGAGATCAAAGTGGATTACGTCCTCCTGACCCACGGGCATAATGACCATCTCGGTGACGGTATCGAAATCGCCAAAGCCAACAACGCCACCATCGTAGCCCCGAACGAACTGGCGATCTACTGCGCCGGCCAGGGTACCGAGATCCACCCTATGCACATCGGCGGAGCTCATGATTTTCCCTTTGGACGGGTCAAACTAACCATTGCCCATCACGGTTCGGTCGCCCCGGATGGCACCTACACGGGAAATCCCTGCGGCTTTCTGATCACCATGGATGGAAAGACCCTGTACCATCCGGGAGACACGGGACTGTTCTACGACATGAAATTGATCGGCCAAATGAACAGTATCGACCTGGCGGTCCTCCCCATCGGGGACAACTTCACCATGGGAATCGATGATGCCGCTAAGGCGGCTGAGTTTCTTCAGGCCGGGATGTACATCCCCATGCACTTCAAGACCTTCGATGTGATCGACGTGGAACCGGAGGAGTTCGTCAAGAAAGTGCAGTCAGGCGGTCAGAAGGCTCGAGTACTGCCGATCGGGGACAGCCTGGAGTACTGACAACTCGTTTTCAGACGGGGAAGAAGGGGAAAACCGTGCCGCTACCAGAAGAACTGAAGAAGCAAAAAAAGGATTGGGAAGAAACAACCGTTCGGAAGGTGATCAGCCGATACCCGGAACTCAAAGCAGAGTTCGTTACCGGATCGGATAAACCTGTCGAACGCCTGTACCTTCCTGAAAGTTTCTCCGTAGAGGAATACCTGGGAAAACAGGGATTTCCCGGCCGCTACCCCTACACCCGGGGAGTGCAGCCTACCATGTACCGAGGCCGGCTCTGGACCATGCGTCAATACGCCGGGTTCGGCACCGCCGAAGAATCGAATCAGCGATACAGGTTTCTGTTGGAGCAGGGGCAGACGGGTCTTTCGGTAGCCTTCGATCTGCCCACCCAGATCGGCTATGACTCCGATGATCCCCGAGCAGAAGGAGAGGTAGGTAAAGTCGGTGTAGTCGTCGACACCTTGAGAGATATGGAGATCCTCTTCGACGGTATTCCCCTTGACAAAATCTCCACGTCCATGACTATCAACGCTCCGGCGGCGATCCTCCTGGCCATGTACATCGCAGTAGCCGAAAAAAAGGGGATTGGGAAAGACAAACTGCGGGGTACGATCCAGAACGACATCCTCAAGGAATACATCGCCCGGGGCACCTATATCTTTCCGCCCGCCCCTTCGATGCGCCTGATCACCGACGTTTTCGCCTACTGCAGCCGGGAGGTACCTCAGTGGAACACGATCAGTATTTCCGGGTACCACATCCGAGAAGCCGGCAGTGACGCCTCCCAGGAGGTAGCCTTCACTTTGGCCAACGGCATAGAGTACGTTCGTGCCGCGCTCAAGGCGGGGCTGAGCGTGGATGATTTTGCCGGCAGGCTGTCGTTTTTCTTCAACGCCCACAACGATCTGTTGGAAGAGGTAGCGAAGTTCCGAGCCGCCCGTCGAATCTGGGCTCGGATCATGAAGGAGCGGTTCAACGCGACAGATCCCAAGTCCATGATGCTGCGCTTTCACACCCAGACCGGTGGTTCGACCCTGACCGCCCAACAGCCGGACAACAACATTGTACGGGTCGCAATCCAAGCCCTGGCCGCGGTCTTGGGAGGAACTCAGAGCCTGCACACAAACAGCAGGGAGGAAGCTCTGGCTCTCCCTGCTGAAGAATCGGTGCGCCTGGCCCTACGCACCCAACAGGTCTTGGCCTACGAGTCAGGGGTAACATCTAC
The DNA here is from genome assembly GCA_023136785.1 of Spirochaetales bacterium. GTDB lineage: Bacteria > Spirochaetota > Spirochaetia > SZUA-6 > DRHE01 > JAFGQJ01. Next base: position 4,749 of record JAGLQP010000062.1, on the reverse strand, counting down.
CGTGGATCCCCTGGCCGGTTCGTACTGCGTTGAGGCTCTCACCGATCGCATCGAACTGGAGGTCTGGCAGTATATCGACAGGATCGAAGCCCTCGGCGGTATGGTGCCGTCCATTTTGAAGGGCTATGTCCAGAAGCAGATTCAGGAAGCCGCCTTTCGCACCCAGAAGGATATTGAAAAGGGTGAACGGGTGGTGGTCGGGATCAACAAGTTTCAGATGGAAGAAAAGAGACCGGAAAATCTTCTACGAGTCGATCCGGCGATCCGGCAGGTACAAACGGACAAGCTTTCTCAGTTAAAGCGCAGCCGCAACAGCTCCCATGTACAGGACAGTCTCTCTGCACTGCGACAAGGGGCGAAGCAGGATGCTGTGAATCTACTGCCCCTGATTCTCGAGACGGTGCGGGAGTACGCCACCCTGGGGGAGATCTGCCAGGTGCTTCGAGATGAGTTCGGCGAGCACAAGGAAACCATAGTGCTTTGAGGAGGTGAGGATGCCCAGTAAGAAAACAAGAATCCTTATTGCCAAACCCGGTCTGGACGGACACGATCGGGGTGCAAAGTTCATAGCCCGTACGCTTCGGGACGAGGGTTACGAGGTCATCTATACCGGGATCCGCCAGACTCCGGAAGCCATCGTGCAGACCGCAATCCAGGAAGACGTGGATTTCGTGGGTTTGAGTCTTCTCTCCGGCGCTCACAACGAACTGTTTCCTCGGGTAGTGGATCTGCTCAAGGAGAACGGTGCGGAGGACATCAAGGTCATCGGTGGGGGAATCATCCCGGAAGAAGATATCCCCTTGCTCAAAGAAAAGGGGGTGCAGGCCGTCTTCGGCCCGGGCACGAGCACAGAACAGATCGTCGAGTTCATAGAGCATGGATCTGGTCGATGACATCCGCCGCGGGGAAGTACGGGCTATTGCCCGGGCAATCTCGCTGATCGAAGACCTCGAGCCGGAAGCAGAACTTTTGGCGGACTCCCTGTTCCCGCACACGGGTCGTGCTCTGATCCTGGGAGTGACGGGAAGTCCCGGCGCCGGCAAGAGTACCCTGGTTGACAGGCTGATCACCCTGGAACGTCGATCCGGACACAAGGTAGCGGTAATCGCCATAGACCCCAGCTCGCCCTTTTCCGGGGGGGCTGTCCTGGGAGACCGCCTGCGCATGCAAGAGCACGCCACCGACCCTGGAGTGTTCATCCGCTCCATGGCCTCCCGAGGATTTCTCGGTGGCGTAGCCGCCGCTACGGGAGACGTTCTCAAAGTCTTGGACGCCGCAGGCTACGACACGATCTTCATCGAGACGATCGGCGTTGGACAGACCGAAGTAAAGATCGTAGAGCTCTCTGATATCGTACTCCTGGTCCTTATGCCGGGCATGGGCGACGAAATTCAGGCCATGAAGGCCGGAGTGATGGAGATAGGAGATATCTTCATCATCAACAAGAAAGATATGCCCGGGGCGGATAAGCTGCTGATGGAGGTGGAGTACGTCTTGAGCTTCAAGAACCCCGGAGAAGATACCGTGACCAACCCGATTGTCATGACCAGCGCCACAAATGGCGAGGGGATTGGGTTGCTGCGGGAGGCAATCGCTGCCCACCGGACCGAGATCGCTCGTTCCGGCAAACTGGAACAGAAACGCCGGTTCCGCCTGGAGAGGGAGCTGATGGGGGTGCTGAACCGAAAAATTCACCAGCTGATGGACGTTCACATCGAGGTTTCCAAACAGCTTCCGGATTGGGCAGATACCCTCTACAGACGCAAGGCATGTCCGTACGCCTTGATCAACAAACAGATCCAGAATTTCCTGAAGGAGGGAAGAGGTGATCGAACAAATTAACCATATCGCCATCGCGGTCCGCTCTTTGGAGGAACATATCCCCTTCTACAGGGACGTGCTGAAGTTGGAATACAGGGGAACAGAAGTTGTGGAAGACCAGAAGGTGCGCCTGGCTGTATTTCGCGTCGGAGAGGTGAACATAGAGCTCCTCGAGCCAACCGCCGCCGACAGCCCGGTCGCCGCGTTCATCGAGAAGCGCGGGGAGGGGATGCATCATATCTCCTATCAGGTGGATGATATCGAAGAACAGATCGCAGAACTAAAAGGTAAACAGATCCGAATGATCGACGAGACGCCCCGCTCCGGGGCTCACGGCAGCCGGATCGCCTTCCTTCACTCCAGATCTTCGGCTAAGGTGCTCACCGAGCTCACCCAGCTGAAGTGACGGAGTTTAGCGAAACCCTGGTTGCATGCACCTGTCGCGGTAGGGTATTTTTAAAGCAAAGATGAAGCTCGACACCGTTGACAGAATTACCTACTCCAGACCCACTTTTCTCAGGGTCATCTTGGTAGTGTCAATCATCACGATTGTCCTGTTCCCATTGTTCACGCTCTTTCACCAATACCCGAACATCACCCGGCTCCTCGAAGAGTTTACCTTGAATGAGGCGGTGGGAATTGGGAAATACCTCAGCGCATTGATCATCGTTGACGACCAGGAATTAGAGCCTGGCTCACTGAGCAAGGAGACGGTCAATCAGATCCGGAACGTCGAGCGGGACGCTCATTTCATCCGGCTGGTTATTTATTCACCATCCGGACAGATCCTCTATTCCAGCGAACCCGAACAGATCGGTGAGGTGAATCAGGATCCGTATTTCCGTCAGATGCTTGCTGACCCGAAGGTTCTGGTCGAACAGGTGGCGAGGGGTGAAACGTCATCTGAGAACCGGTACATGACCACGGACGTGGTTGAAACCTATGTCCCAATCATCCGGGAGGGGAGACTGATCGGTGTTTTCGAGATCTACTACGATATAAGCACCGAGAAGCAGAAAATCAGATCCCTGATCAACCTGTCTTCGGCTGTGCTCTTCGGGATGGCAGCGGTTCTGTTGATCGCCGTGATTATCAGTGTGTCCAGAGCGACCCAGTACCTTCAGGACAGGCAGCGGGTACTGGAAGAGCTGCGGACACTATCCCTGTCCGACGAGCTCACCGGACTGTACAACCGGAGGGGATTCTTCATCCTGGCGGAGCAGCAGATCAAGATCGCAGCTAGGACTCACCGGGGCATGCTTCTCGTTTCCGCAGATTTGGACGGCCTAAAAGGAATCAACGACCGCTTCGGGCACCATGAAGGGGACCGGGCTTTAGTGGATGCTGCCCAAATACTGCGGCAAAGCTTCAGGGAATCCGACATTATTTCCCGCATCGGTGGGGATGAGTTCGTGGTCCTCGTTACGGAGAAACCTGAGATCAATCCGAACGTACTCTTCAGACGACTGAAAGAAAATCTTGAAGTCTATAATAGCCGGGTGAAGAGGCCACTCTACATCAGCATGGGAGTGGCCACCTTTGATCCTCAGAATCCAGTATCTCTCAACGAGCTTCTCGTACAGGCGGACAAATCGATGTACCGGAACAAAAAGCGCAATAAGGGTCGGTCAAAGCCACGAGAAGAATAGGCCGCCGGCATGATCCGACGAGTGCTCGTATACTACAGGCCTTATTGGTATCTGCTGGTCAGCGATCTGATCGCCGTAGCCCTATCTGATCAAAATCATGGTGGATTCTCTGATTCCCGCCGGGGACTTGAAAGCCATATTCCAGCAACGGGGAAGCCATGACCAGCTGATTGGCCAACCGGGATTGTACGCGGACCTGTATACGGTTCAGCACGGGCTTGTTACCGATGGGGAGTAGCGGTAAGTGAGAAAATACACCGCAGGGGCAGTCCTCTATCCGCATACGGTTTTCAACACGCGCAAGAAGTTGGACCAGCAGATCTTCTCCAGTCGCCCCCGTGAATAGCCGCGCAGGTCTAGCCCTTCGAGAATGTTGACGAAGCCCCTACAATCCTCTAAGCCCACGGGTGTGTCGGGGATGCCGTCAAAATCCGAGCCGAAGGCGGCATGATCCTCCCCGACCAGATCGACGAGGTAATCAATGTGTCGGAGGAGCTTTTCGAGGGGGACTCTTTCCTGTTGCCTCATGTTCTTGAAATTTTTCGCAAATTTCATCCAGGCCCTACCTAGCTTGGCGCCATCAGCCCCTGCCCGTCTCGTCAAACGATCGAGCTCGGAAAACACATCCTTGCCTCGTTTTTCCATGATCTCCCTGAATGCACAATCCAGAAAGGCGGGCTGAAAGGCTGCTCCGACAACACCTCCGCCGGCAGAAATACCGCGGATCAGATCGTCTTTTATGTTTCGCGGGATCGGACAGATTCCATACATACAGGAGTGGGAGGCTACAATCGGAGTTCGGCTGAGTGCAAGAACTCTCTCCACCGTCCGATCGTGAGCGTGGGAAATATCAATAATCATCCCCAGATCATTCATCGCCGCTACCACCTCTTCTCCGAATCCGGAAAGACCGTCAAACTTCGGTTCCTTGTCATTCGAGGAGATCACCCAGTCATTGCTCTTGGAATGAATCAGGGTCAAGAGCCGTACATCCATTTTGTGGAGCGCTTCCAGCTTTTTTAAATCATTCTCTATGGCGTCTCCGTTTTCTACGGCCAGGAGTGCGGCGATCTTACCTTGGGCCGCAGCCGCCCTAACTTCATGACTGTTGCGGCACAGAGCAATCCGGGAGGAATATTTATCGATCTCCTCTTTGATCCGGTTGATCGTCTGCAAAACAAAAGAGAAACCCTGATCTTCTGGTAGTGTTCCCGGAACATAGGCGGCAAACACCTGAAGCCCGACATTCCCTTCTTCCAGATACGGGAGGCTGACGTGC
>JAGLQP010000619.1 GCA_023136785.1 Spirochaetales bacterium | reverse complement strand
TCGGGAATGACTGGCGATATCGGCTGCGATAATAGCCGGTCAAGGCGAGGTTTCCGCTCAAGGAGAGAACGTTCTCCAATATTCTCAACGAGTAATCCAGGCTGGAGATGCCCGAGGTGTTCAGGCTCGTATATTTCAGGTCGTAGGTGACATCTTCCGGTTCCTGCCAGTTGTCTGCGTTGAAGCTCTGTTCTACGGTCATACTGGGCCGCACCTGGTAGGACAAACGAAACTGCAGCGGGGTTTTCTGCAGCGAGACCGGAACATTCACCTGAGGCTGTGGTGGGCGTTGGGGAAACAGCTCGAAGGGCTGCTTGGGTTCCGCGGCCGACGGTATAGGCTCCGCTGTCCCTGTTGGCCGGTGAACAGCCTCGAGTCCATCGGGAAAACGGAGCTCGGTGGATAGGGCTATTCTTTCGGATTTCCCCGCTTTTTCCAAAGAGGGGCGGGTGATATCCACTAGGTCGCCGAGCATCTGGAAGGAGGCGCTGGGCAGCTTCAAGCTTACCGGATAGTAGAACAGCCGCGAGGGAGCATAGTAAGCATCCGGGTCCGGGGCCACAAGCTGCTTGTTTTCCCGACTCTGCCAGTAGAGGTTGGCTTTGATATAGGGAAATGACAGTGTTTTGATCAGGGGTGTGTCGATATTTCCGGAGAAATCGGCCTGCCCGCTCAACTCCCAGGTCAGGTTTCGCTTTTCCCCCTCCCCCGTACTTTCCACGATCGGTTCGATGCCGACCAGGCGGGTCAATCCCGTGTCTTCGGCCCGATTGTAGAAATCACTGGTAAAGAATGGGTCCGAGAAGTATTCGAATTTACCGGAAAAACGATATCCGCCGCTGCCAAGGCTCCAGCTGCTCTCCAATCCGAAGCGCAGCGGCAGGGGAAGCCCGAAGATGTAGGATTCGTTCCAGGAGGACCGATATTCGCCGCCGTCGTCGATCAGAGGAGTATAGGCCCATCGTCCCGATTCGATCCCACTGAGATATATCGTCCTGCTGATCCCGATCCCTGCCCTGAAATCAATTTTTGGAGGGAAGTTCCCCTCGATGCCGGCGAATCCACCCAGCCGGGAGTAAATGTCGAACATCAATTTGAGGAAGCGGTTCTCATCCACCTGGATGGGTTTGTCTCTGAGCTGACGAAGGAACAGACCGCGGCGCTCCACCTCGTATTGGGTGTTGCTTTGCTCGGTGGCCGCCAAGAAGGACAGGGCGCTCGAGCTGCGCTTCTTCTGTCCGATCAGGTAGATCGTGGTCTGTATGAAATTCCCCTCTCTGTCGCGGTAGCCGATGGCTGGATGGAAGAAGAACTCGTCTCCCGGGTGAAAGAAGAAGGGCAGGTACAACAGGGGGATGTTGCCTACGTAGAGAACCGCGTGCAGAATCGCCCATTCATTCGGGGCCAGCACCCAGATCTTCCGAGCCCGAATATGGTAGTGGGGATCGTCGGTGATGTCGCAGGAGGTGATCC
>JAGLQP010000618.1 GCA_023136785.1 Spirochaetales bacterium | reverse complement strand
CTCTTCCGATTGATGTAGCCTGAGCATAGGTAAAAAGTAAAGCACGTAGAAAGTATGGAAACCATCATACTGGCCTCCGGATCTCCCCGGCGCCAGGAACTTCTCAACAGGGTGCGCATCCCCTTCAAGGCATTTCCACCCAGCATAGATGAAAATTTCTCTAACATAGGAAGCGTGGAAGAAAGGGTGAAGCGAATCGCTCTTCGAAAGATCGAAACCGTTGTGGAGATGTTCAAGCAGGAATCCCCCCGTTGGCTGCTGGGGTTGGATACGCTGGTGGAGATCGACGGGAAAGCGGTCCACAAGCCCTCAGGAATCGAAGAGGCTGAAAAGATATTGAAGACGCTTTCCGGTAAGGTTCACCGAGTTCATACAGGCATCGGGTTCTTGCCCGCCAAAAGGGAGCCGGTGGATCTGAGGAGCGTTTGCACGGAGGTCAAGGTCGCCAAACTGAGCGACGAGGATATCGAGATGTATCTCGAGACCGGCGAATGGTCAGGAGTCACGGGAGCCTATCGGATCCAAGAACGGGGGGCGTTCTTCATCGAGTGGATCAGAGGTTCCTACAGCAACGTTGTGGGCTTGCCTCTTGAAACATTTTATGGCATTTTAAAGAGTAACAAATATTCCCTGCGCTGATCTGCCGTAGGCAGCGCGCCAGGGACGTTATCTTCCGGCGTTCCGTCTTAAGAAAACCAGCGCCCACAGATTCGTGGAAGTGAAGTGCGTGGCCTGCTGGCTGTGGAGATGAAACGTACGAGAAAAAGAGAAGGAAAGGGGCCCGTCAGGGTCACCGAGCAAGGAGGACGCATTTGGCAGTCGTCACAATGAAGAATTTGCTTGAGTCGGGTGTGCATTTCGGCCATCAGACCAAGCGCTGGGATCCCCGGATGAAGAAATACATCTTCGCTGAACGCAATGGGATCCACATCATCGATCTACAAAAAACAATCGTATCCATCAGAGAAGCCTTCGAAGCGGTTCGTAAGTCAGTTCTCGAGGGCAAATCCGTACTGTTTGTCGGTACCAAGAAGCAAGCTCAGCAGGCGGTGGAACGGGAAGCTCAGCGCTGCGGTATGTTCTATGTGAACAACCGCTGGCTCGGAGGTATGCTTACCAATTTCTCGACAATCAAGAGGTCGCTGCTGCGACTCAAGAAGATCGAGAAGATGGAGGTCGACGGGACATTCGAGAAGTTGACCAAGAAAGAAATCTCCCATCTGATGAAGGAACGGACGCGGCTGGAGAGAAGCCTGGGCGGAATCAAGGAGATGAAAGAACTTCCCGGCGTCGTGTTCGTCATTGACACCCGCAAAGAAGCTATTGCAGTGGCTGAAGCAAAGAAGCTGGAGTTACCCATCATCGCCATTGTTGATACAAACTGCAATCCTGAAGGAATCGATTACCCGATTCCAGGGAACGATGATGCAATTCGAGCCATCAATCTCTTTGCTCAGATCATCGCCAATGCTGTTATCG
>JAGLQP010000617.1 GCA_023136785.1 Spirochaetales bacterium | reverse complement strand
CTCTTCCGCCTCTTCGACCTCCTCCGCTTCTTCGACCTCCTCCGCTTCTTCGAAAGGAATCACCTCACCGGGCTCGACAACTTCGTCGATCCCGATCTCCTCAACTACGATCGCCGCTCTCCTGACCGGTACTTTCCCCTGAGCCACCGGCTGCGCGGTTATCTGGAAGCGATCCACCGCACTCTGCAGGAGCTGCTCAAGATGGCTGATGTCGACCGCTTCCCGTTGCGGTACGCCTATTCGGGCTTCGATGATCGAAATGATCTCATCCCAGCTCTTGTCGATCATTTCGTCAAATTCCGCTTCTTTTTGTTCAGGGATCCTGCCGACTCCCCGCTTGATCCTCGATTTCAGCTCTCCTTTTCCCGATCTCAATTCATCCCGCCACCGTTTCCAGTCGATACTCTCGTTCCCATCGATAAACTCCTGGAGAATAGAGAGCTGAAGACGTTTTAGGCGCTGAGAAAGTATGGGCAGAGGATCCTGTCGCAGGTTGAAAAGAAGAAATATGATCAGAAAAACTGTAAGGGAGACGGCCGCAATGATCACAACCTTCATGATGGGCTGCAGCTGAAAGACCGAGTAAGGGATCAGGAGGCTGAGTGATCCGAACTCCTTGGTGGTTATACTGAGCAGACTGTAGTTCTCACGCTGGTCGTCTGTTGTGTCGAAGACAACGGCATCTCGGTAGACGGCATCCTGGGATTGTACCTGCCGCCAGACCTCGGACAATGTCGGCGCAACCAGCGCGACAGCGCTCGCGGGGAAATTAATGACAAGGCCCCGCTGTCCGACAAGGGACAGCTCCCGAAAATCCAAAGTGGGAAAACGCAGCAGATATTCGGACAGGTCTCTCTTGGACACGTAGATTAGGGCAACCCCACGGTACTGTTCAAAGCTATCAACGACCGGAAAGGAGTAGATGAAACGCTGTCCGCTTCCATCGATGATGAGTCGGGGAGCTTCCCCGGCTTTGTCAATAAATACGGCGGAATCGACAGTTTCTCCTGTTTTGTCGTAATCTACGTATTTTCTACGTTCCTGATCCTGACTCTCGATATCTCTATCGGAGGTACTGAAGTGGATTTTCTTGGCTTCAACGCCTAGAAAACGAATCAGCTGCATATTCGGATAATCATCAAGAAGTCTGCCGAAAAAGATCTGTCTGTTGATGATATCCTCTTGGGCCTGCTGATTGCTCTCCAAAAACGCCCGCCACACAAAGGGCTCCTGTACCGCGGGCTGAAAACGCTCAATATTATCGCGATGATAGCGGGAGATCCGATCAGCAAATTCCTCCAGCTGAGCTTCCCGCTCGGCGATGATCCGGGGCTGAAAGAAAGTGGTTTCAATGATATCGAACAATCGCGTGAAGGAAAATACTGCAAATCCACCACACAGTAGCAAAGAAATGAGGAGGCTCAAAGATATTTTCAATCTCTGACGCATGAAACGAGGGTTATCTCCTACTGCTTTTTTT
>JAGLQP010000616.1 GCA_023136785.1 Spirochaetales bacterium | reverse complement strand
AAATCATAGAGAATTGCAGTTGAATTGGATGGAATAGAGGACTTGTTCCTCGATTGAAGCTCCGTGCCGGGATGTGGTATAAGAGTGAAAAGGTACGGATGAGCTCATGCAGGAAATCATAACCAAGGTTCTCGAAGCGGAAAAAGCCGCGGAAGCGCGGATTCAGGAAGCCCGATCCAAAGCCGGGGAGATCAGAGCCCGGGCGGAGGGGGAGGTCGAAGCAACCGTGCAGGAAGCCCGGGATCGGGCCGGAAAGAGATCGCAGGAGATCCTGTCTCGATCCCGCGGCCAGGCCCAGGAGGAATACGAGGAAGCTGTGGAGAAGGCCCGGAACGAGAACCAAGCCTTTTTTCAAAGCCACGAAGAGGACATCAATCGGGCCGTGGAGTCCGTGCTTGCCCTGATTACCCTGATCACCCTGATCACCAGTCCCGAATGGGCGCAAGAATAATGGGCTCAAAGCTTGAAACCCTAGGACACACAAAAAATTGGCCGGACCCTTAAAAACCTACGCCTTCGTGAACGCCAAGCTGCGGACGCGCATCAGCAAGATCCTGCCGGAGGAGTTCATCCGGCAGTTGATCCGCTCCCGATCCCTGGCCGAGAGTGTGCAGATGCTGGCCGAGACGGACTTCCACCCTGTGCAGCGGATCTACGAGCAGACCGGAGACATCAAGATGGCCGAGTTGGAGCTCCTGCGCAAAGAGGTGGAGATCTATCTGGAGCTGGAGAAGCTGCTCGAAGAGGAAGTGCGGGGTTTCGTTAAGACCTTGACCGAACGGTTTGAGATCGAAAGCTTGAAGAACGCGATCCGTCTCTGGTTCGACGCCAAGATACGGGGTCGAAGCATCGAGAATGCCGGCGGCTACCTGCTGCGCAGGACGATCCATCATTCGATCGACCTGGATGGAATCATCAATGCCGACACACTGGAGGGGGTGGGCGATCTCCTCGAGCGTACTCCCTACGCCGGGATCGTACGGGAGCAGGCAGCTCGGGTGACGGAGGCGGAGAGCCTCTTTCCCCTGGAGTTGGCCCTGGATCGTTTTCTCTACACTCGGCTGGTGGAAGCGGGGGAGCAGCTCAAGAGGCGGGATCGGGAGATCGCCCGTCATCTGATCGGCGTGGAGATCGATCTTCAGAATGTGGGCTGGCTGATCCGTTTCAAGCACTTCTACTCCCTGGATACGGATCAGGCTCTCAGGCATACCCTTCCCGGAGGGTTGAACCTGAGCGTCGATCTGATGAGGGAGAGCTACGCCTCGGAGAGGGCGGATCGGGAGATGGCCGCCCTGGTCGGAAGGCGTTACCCGGAGCTCTCCACCCTGCTCACGAGGCAGGAGCAGGTGAAAAGCACGGCCAGACTGACCATGATCGAGCGCATCCTGGAACAGATCATGGTCCTCGAGGTCAGGAAAATCCTGACCGGCTACCCCTTCACAATCGGAATCGTTTTGTCATATTTTGTTCTCAAGACAAATG
>JAGLQP010000615.1 GCA_023136785.1 Spirochaetales bacterium | reverse complement strand
GAATTCATCCATGCTGTTGCGTCCAAGATCACTGACTTTGTACATAGTTCTATCCCTGGTCCTGGTTCTCCTGATCGGTGTCGGTGCCTACTCATTGACCCGGTATCCACGCTTTCGGGAGAATCAACGGATCGTGGAAGAAGAGCTTCTGCTTGAGATCCAGTACATTCTTGACCGCTGCCGGGATCAGATCCTGCGCCATCCCGATTACGCTCTTCAACGCGAGCGGGCGTTTTTGACATCTTTCGCTCAAGTGCCCCTTAAAGACCAGCTGCGGGATCGTGCCAAACTAGAAGGGTTCTCGCAGGAGCTGGAAGAAACGCTGTTTTTCCGAGCCGCAGGAATCGAGCCCGGGGATGATAAATGGAGCGAAGCTTCACGCTACAAGACCTACAGCCCCAATGGTTTCAAAGGGATGTACGACAATCTCGACTATCCCTGGACCACGCCCATTCTCAATCCTCCGCCGATTACAGGCGTTGCGGCGGCGGATGATCGCATCGTCGATCTGGGGTTGCGACGGGGCTACCGCCTGTGGCAGCAGGCCGAGGAGACCGCCTTGATTCTCGACGGCGGATATGCGTTGCAGGATCAGGCGTTGGCGGCCTGGCGGGATCTGCAGTCCGCAGCTCGGGAAGAGGGTGTCCGGCTCGAACTGGTTTCGGCCTACCGTTCCGTCGACAGGCAGCGGCAGATCTTTCTGAAGGAGCTGCGCAATGCGAGCGTTCACAGTACGGGCAGAGAATACACGGCCGGGGAAATCGCCTCCGGGGGGGCCGACGAATCGATTGACCGAGTCCTGCGCTACAGCTCGATTCCGGGATTCTCGAAACATCACAGCGGTTACACCATCGATATCACCGATCCTTCTCAGGGCCACGCCTTTACCGAATTTGAGCAGACCCAAGGCTTTGCCTGGATATCCGGGTATAATTATTTGAACGCCAAGCGGTTCGGGTTTATCCCCAGCTATCCGGCGGGTGCCGTCGAGCAGGGTCCGGAGCCGGAACCCTGGGAGTACGTTTGGGTGGGGCGGCAACCGCTGCTTGCAGGATCCTCGGTTCGCAAGTGAGGGGCGACGTGTATCCCTGTGGATGTGTCGGCATATGAGCGATCGATTCTTCTGGCAGCAGTTAGGCCTCGAGCCCGGAGCAAACAGGAGAGAGATAAAAAGAGCCTACCACCAGCTGGCCCAGCAAAACCACCCCGATATCTTTCCGGAAGAGCGGAAACCCGTTCAGGAGCTGAAGATGATCGCCCTCAACGAGGCCTACGCCTACTTGATAGGTACGATCCGAATGAGCATCGGTATCGGCGAGGACGTCGGGAGTCCCACGGGGAAAGATCGACAGAGGCGGGAAAGCTGCGGACAGACCGGCGGGATCAGGATCGATGATTCCTGGAGCGGACCCGGTGCAACCGGGGTGGCGGGAACTCCAAGCGACCGCACCGATCTCGGCTTTCACAAAGATTCCTCCTACGC
>JAGLQP010000614.1 GCA_023136785.1 Spirochaetales bacterium | reverse complement strand
CCGTCACCTGATACACGTTTTACGCAGCGGCGGGCAGCCTTTGCTCGACGGACCCACCGCTCGAAAGGTATTGCAGTTCAGCCTGGCGGCTCACATCTCGGCCGTGAAAGGCGGGGAGGTGTGCCCGGACGAAGTTACCTGATCGTGATCGTTGGCCTGGATCTCGGGCTTTCTGTTCAGTATATGCCGTAGCGAAGAGCGCTCTGAAACATCGACAGGATGTTTTCAGGGGGAGTGCCAGGCTGGACTTCGTGGACCTGACCGAAGACATATCCACCGCCGGCGGCCATCTCGTCCATACGCCTGCGAACCTCCGTCTCCACCTCCCGTATCGTACCGAAAGGTAGTACCTTCTGAGTGTCGCAGCCGCCCCAGAAAATCAAGCTATCCCCGAATTCCGCTTTCAGACGCGTTGCGTCCATCACAGACACCTGGATCGGATTCAGTATGTCCACTCCGATTTCGATGAAATCGGGTATGAACTCCGTTACATCGCCGCAGGAGTGGAAGAACAATTTCGCCGGGGTGCGCTGCTTGATGAAACGTATCAGAGCGGCATGGCGCGGCTTGATCATCTCACGATAGATGGAAGGATCGAATAAAGGGCCTCTCTGGCCGGAAATGTCGTCGCCCATCGTCACTACCTCGAGGTAGGGCCCCACTTCTTTCAGGTAGCGATCGTACAAACGGCACTTGACCTCAACGAGGCGATCCAGCAGGTACTCACAAAAGGTTCGGTCGGTGATCAGGTCTACCATGAAGTTGTCCAGACCGCGAAGAAACCAGGCCATTTCAAAGATACCGAGCATAGCGAAATCTCCGACCACGGCGTACTCGGTTTCTGTCGCCAATCGCCGCGCTTCCTCCGCCATTGCACTGGTTGATGAGATCTGTTCCGGTTCGGGGAAGTGGTAATCTTCGAGTCTCTGCAGGTCAGTATCCGTAAGGGGAGAATGAACGAGGTCATAGTAAAAACCATCCGGCGGCATGCGTCGTAGGATCCCCCATTCATCTGTGTAAGAGCTACCCTGCTCATCTCGAGTCGGTTGAGGTTCACCGCTTTCCGGCGGTCCCGGCCGAACAGCTCGGAAATCAACCTCGAACATCTGCAGGATTGTTTCGTCGATGATGGCTGTTTGGCCAGCCAGGTTTTCCAACTTGATCGGCAAGGTCAATCCTAAATGCTCTAGCAGCTTCTGATAGGCCTGAACCGTGATTGTTGAAACGTAAGTGGAGCCCAGATCGATGGGAACCCGGTCGGGTTCCTCGAAGTTAAATGCTTTCCTGACTCTTTCTCGCGAAGTCATGACACCTACATTGGGGTTTCTACAGCAGTTCGGGGTTGGAATTCAACCTATCCTCTTCGAGAAGGCTTGCTTCAATCCCTCGTCTTGGATGGAAGCAACGTCCACTAGATCGATAAAACCCGGACACTCCAGTGCGGGCATTATCACAGTATCGGGTAAAGTTGCGATGATTTCGG
>JAGLQP010000613.1 GCA_023136785.1 Spirochaetales bacterium | reverse complement strand
CTCGGTCGGCTTCCTGGGATATCCCTGGGGCTTCTGGGGTACCACTCAGTATCAGTTCACCACCCTCGTTCAGATTGCCACCCTCACCGGAGTGTGGGGGGTGAGCTTCATCGTCGTGTTGATGAGCTCCGGATTTGCCGCCGCACTGGGGAGTATCTTGATCCTCCGTGGATCCCAAGGGACACACGAAGACTCGAACGGACTTTCCGCTCTGCTGATCACCTCGTTCCTGTTCCTCCTCTGTCTGATTTTCGGTACGATCAGCCTGGGTAGGCTGGAGATGCAGCCCGTGCTCAAGAGTCCGCGGATTGCCTTGGTTCAGCAGAACGCGGATCCCAGGAAACACGACTACCGAGAGACCTTCGATACTCTGGTCTCTCTCACCGACAAGGCTACCCGCCAGGATCCGGACTTGATCGTCTGGTCGGAAACCGCCTTCGTGCCCAACATCCGTCGCTGGAGCCAGATGGATCCGCAAGCGCACAGCTATGCCGCCCTGGTCAGGGATTTTCTCGACTACCAGAAGAGCTTGAACAGGTGGCTGATTACGGGAAATGACGATTACGAGCTCGTGTCCGACGGTCAGGGGGGTAAGCTGCGGCTGGACTACAATGCCTCGATTCTCTTCGATCCAGAGGGCAATCGGGTGAGAACTTACAGAAAATTGCGCCTCGTTCCGTTTACCGAAAGTTTTCCCTGGAAGGAAGAGCTGCCGATTGTCTACAACTGGCTCAAAGAGCGGGATGTGTATCTTTGGGAACCGGGCCGGGAGAGGGTTGTGTTCTCCCACCCCCGGTTTCGCTTCTCCACGCCGATCTGCTTCGAAGATGCCTTTCCCGGCGATGTTCGCCTGTTCGTGCAGGAGGGGGCGGAGGCGATCGTGAACATCAGCAACGATTACTGGTCTCTGACCGAGGTTGAGGCCAAACAGCACGGGGTGAACGCCTTCTTCCGGGCCGTGGAGAACCGGGTACCCCTGATCAGGGCTTCAGCCTCCGGGCTGACCGGATATGTGGACAGCGCCGGCCGCCTGGTGGCGTCGCTTCCCTACTACGAAGCACAATACCTGGTCGTGGATGTGGAGATTCGAAAACCAACGGTGACGCTGTATACCCTGTTCGGGGATTGGTTTCCTCAAGGCTTGCTGGCGGTGTTTGTATTGTTTCTGCTGCTCTCAGCCTTTGCTCGGCTGCGCCGGGCTCTGTGAGCCGGCTCAGGTTGCCGGGGCTGTAGGACATGCGGAGCCTGCCCGACCTACCGTCATGATTCGGGACGAATCAAACAAGGCTTGTAGTGCTAATTCATGGCATACCAATGAATCATTGACCTTGGGAGGGGAGCAATGGTTCAACAAATACTCACTCTACTCGACACGGAAAAATACTATTATGTGGGGGTGTTGAAAGATGAGGAAGACCTTACGCTTTGATCTGTTGATGCCGGCCGCTGCCGACACCTCGGAGGAATCCGGCAAATGACTGCATACC
>JAGLQP010000612.1 GCA_023136785.1 Spirochaetales bacterium | reverse complement strand
GTGGCCAAAGGCAGAACCTCGGAAGCGATAAAGCGTTTGATCGGACTTCAGCCCAAAACAGCCCGGGTGCTGCGCAGCGGTGAGGAGGTGGATATCCCGATCGCGGAAGTGCAGGTTGGAGAGGTGGTGCTCGTGCGCCCTGGCGAAAAGATTCCCGTGGACGGTGAGATCATCGATGGAAGCTCTGCGGTTGATGAAAGCATGATCACCGGCGAGAGCATCCCCGCAGAGAAGGCGGCGGGAGATCCGGTAATCGGGGCAACGATCAACACCTTTGGCGCTTTCAGTTTTAAGGCTAGCAAGGTAGGCAAAGATACGGTGTTGGCCCAGATCATTCGAGTGGTGGAAGAAGCCCAAGGTTCCAAGCCACCGATCCAGCGATTGGCCGACAGAGTCGCCGGGATTTTTGTACCCGTCGTGCTCGGGGTTGCCGTGATTACCTTTCTCATCTGGCTTCTTGCGGCGGGTAACCTCACTATGGGCTTGATCAGCGCTGTGGCGGTTCTGGTAATCGCCTGTCCCTGCGCGATGGGATTGGCTACGCCGACCGCGATCATGGTGGGAACCGGAAAGGGAGCCGAGAACGGTATCTTAATCCGCAGTGGTGAGAGTCTTGAGCTTGCCTACAAGCTCAACGCCGTGGTTCTGGATAAGACAGGTACGATTACCCGAGGCAAACCGTCTGTGACGGATGTCGTATCACTGAACGGCTGGAGCCGTGCAGATCTGTTGCGTGTTGCCGGAGCGGCGGAGAAAAACTCCGAGCATCCTTTGGGGATCGCTGTTTTCGAGGCGGCCCGCAGCGAACTGAAGGGAATTGAGGAGTCCACCGAATTCCAGACTACTCCCGGAAAGGGGGTTCAAGCTGTGGTCGAAGGCCGCGCCGTTCTAATCGGCACCCGGAGCTATCTCCGCGAGCACAATGTCTCGATAGAAGCGGTGGAAGATCAGGTCAGCGAACTCGAGGCGGCGGGGAAAACGGTGATGCTCTTATCTGTTGATGGAACCGCCCAGGGGCTGTTGGCCGTCGCTGATAGGGTCAAGGACAGCTCCCGCAGAGCCATCCAAGTACTCAAGGAGATGGGGCTTCAGGTCTACATGATTACCGGCGACAATCGCAGGACTGCCGAAGCTATCGGCCGGGAAGTCGGTGTGGCCGATATCATGGCCGATGTACTTCCCGAAAGAAAAGCCCAGGCTGTGGAAGAGATTCGTAAGCAAGGAAAGATAGTGGCCATGGTCGGAGACGGCATCAATGACGCCCCGGCATTGGTCACCGCGGATATCGGTATGGCCATGGGGACCGGAACGGACATTGCCATGGAATCGGCGGACATCACTTTGATGAATGGAGATCTGATGAGTGTTCCCATCGCGATCCAGCTCTCCCAGAGGACGATGCGGAAAATCAAGCAAAATCTGTTCTGGGCGTTCTTTTACAACATCGTTGGAATACCTATTGCCGCTCTCGGGATGCTCAACCCCATCATCGCCGGGGC
>JAGLQP010000611.1 GCA_023136785.1 Spirochaetales bacterium | reverse complement strand
ATGACCCTATCGGTACCCTCCTATGTGATTCCAGGAACCTACGGGGAAAACGTGGAGTTTCTGGCAGATCGGCGGGAGATCCAGGCGGTGGAGCTCCTGTTCTACTATTTCGATGACGAGAGCCGAGATTTGTTTGTTCGGGAAAAATCCCTGATCGCCTCCTACCGGGAGCGTTTCACCTTCGCCGTGCACATGCCCGATTCTCTGCTCCCCCAGCATGAACGGTTGATCGAGCTTACCCGCGACCTGGCCCAGCGCTATATCCTGCATTCACCGCCGGGGGATCTCGACGGTTTTCGAGATATGGTGGAGGGCTGGCAGGAGCGCTACGGACGGGTCTTTTTCGTCGAGAATCTCATTGCGAGGGACTTTTTGCCCGTTGCAGAAATGATGAGCTCCTTTCCCCTGTGCTGCGATACGGGACACCTGCTGAGAAGCGGATCGAGCGTCGAGGAGTTTATAAAACGCTACGGCCCGCGTATCCAGGAGATACATCTGCACGGTGTACGGGACGGGGCGGACCATCAAACCTTCGCCGCCGGAGAGCCCTGGTTCCAAGAGTTGGTTCCGTTCCTGAGAGCCTTCGACGGTGTGGTGAACATCGAAGTTTTCTCCATAGGAGAGGTAGACACGATAGTATCGGCTCTGGCCGAAGTCGGCTTGTTGCCGAAGAAGGGATTTTGAGATGGATTTCTACGAGAGCATCAGCGCCCACTACGATCTGATCTTCCCTGTAGATCCGGGCACCGTTGATTTTATCAGCGGCAGAACCAAGCCGCGGTCCCGGATTTTAGACATAGCCTGCGGTACCGGAGGCCACTCCCTGGCCTTAGCTGAGAAGGGGCATCGATTGACGGGAATCGACCTGGATCGGGACATGATCGAAGCCGCCCGGGCCAAGGCTCAAGGGTTGGATTTGCACACGGTCTTCCAGGTCATGGACATGCTGGCCATGGTTGAACAACTGGATCCTGGTTTTGATCTGGCTTTCTGCATCGGAAACTCCCTGGTACACCTGGAAAGTGAGGAAAAGATCCAGCGGGTATTGATGGATTGCCACCGTCTGCTCAATCCGGGGGCAATGCTCATCCTGCAGATCATCAACTACGATCGGATCCTGGCCAAGGGCATTACCAGCCTGCCTACGCTGCGGGACGAATCCGTCGGGCTTGAGTTTGCCCGCACCTACGAGCTGGATCCGGCCAACAACATTGTGATCTTCCGAACCGAGCTTCGCATCGGTAAGGAACCGGATCAGCAAGTAATTCTCAATCAGGTACCCCTTCGAATCCTGAAGAGCGAGGACTTACTGGGATTGGCCGCCTCGGCAGGGTTCCAGGGTTTGCAGCTGTTCGGAGGTTTCGACGAGAAACCCTTCGGCATTGATACCCTTCCCCTGATCCTCTGCGGATACGCTACACCTGCTCGAAGCGGGCCGTGAAGTGACGCAGAGTCGGTGCTTCATAGACCAGCCCCTGAGCAATCGCCTCCAGGTCCCTCCCGG
>JAGLQP010000610.1 GCA_023136785.1 Spirochaetales bacterium | reverse complement strand
CTGATTTCACAACCAGGTTGACGAGCTTATCAGCAACGACAATCACCTTGTCGGGGGTAATGCCTGCCAACATCTCCTTGATCCTGGGGTGATCGAGGGCTTTCTGTTCCAGCTCAGTGCTAGACAGACCGACGGGAAGCTCTTCCCGACCGCGGATCTTGCCATTGATTTGGTAGACAATCGTCACCATCTCCTCTTTGGCCAATTCCTCGTCCCAGGCCGGGTATTCCCCGTAGGCTACCGAGGGTTTCTCGCCGAACTTTTCCCACAGTTCCTCCGCCAAATGAGGGGCATAGGGAGCAAGCAGCAGAACGAAAGTACGCCACACGCTTCGGTAGAGTTTGTTCTGTTTCCCTACCTCGGTAACGAAAATCATCATCTGGGCAATCGCGGTGTTGAACTGCAGGGTTTCCGTGTCCGTGGAAACTTTGCGGATTGTCTGGTGCAGCACCTTGAGCAGTTTCCGGGGAGGTTCATCATCGCTGATTTCACGCTCCGAGAACCGCCAGACACGGTCGAGAAAACGTTTGATCCCGGCAATACCTTTTGTAGACCAGGGCTTCGACACCTCGAGGGGACCCATGAACATCTCGTACATCCGCATGGCATCGGCACCGTAGCCGCGAATGATGTCGTCGGGATTGATCACGTTCCCCAGGCTCTTGGACATCTTCACTCCGCCCTCTCCGAGAATCATGCCCTGGTTCACCAAGCGCATGAAAGGTTCATCCGTGTTGACCACTCCGACGTCATAGAGCACTTTGTGCCAGAACCTCGAGTAGAGAAGGTGAAGTACCGCATGTTCAGCCCCGCCCACGTACAGGTCGACGGGCATCCAGTACTCCAGTTTCTCTTTGGCGACAAAAGCGGTTTCGTTATGGGGATCCAGGTAACGCATGTAGTACCAGCAGGATCCTGCCCACTGGGGCATGGTATTGGTCTCCCTCTTGGCCGGAGCGCCGCAGCGGGGACATTCGGTGTTCACCCAATCCTCGATAGCAACCAAAGGGGATTCTCCCGTCCCAGTGGGAGTGTAGCTCTCCACCTCCGGGAGTCTCAGCGGCAACTCCTCGTAGGGCACCGAAACGATTCCGCATGTTTCACAATGCAGAAGGGGAATCGGTTCACCCCAGTAGCGCTGCCGGGAAAAGACCCAGTCTCGAAGTTTGTAGTTGATCGCCTTGCTGCCTAGACCGCGTTCTTCGAGCCACTGGACTATTCTTTCTTTGAACTCCGAAGTACCCAGCCCATTGAACTGCCCGGAGTTGACAGCAAATCCGTCTTCGATATCCGCCGCTTCCAGCTCGTATTCCGTGCTGTCCCGGGACACGACCTGAACGATGGAAAGGTCGAATTTCTTGGCGAACTCGAAGTCCCGCTGATCATGAGCGGGAACCGCCATGATCGCCCCGGTACCATAGGAGATGAGAATATAGTCGGATATCCAAACCGGTATCTTTTCGTCGTTCACCGGATTGATCGCATAACCCCCGGTGAATACGCC
>JAGLQP010000061.1 GCA_023136785.1 Spirochaetales bacterium | reverse complement strand
CCGAACCCTCAGAATGGGAAATGCGATCAGCAGAAGCAATCCCGTGGATCCCAGGGCCGCTCCGATACCTATCGTATCGGCCAGAAAGCCCACCAGAGGCGCCAGCAGCGCCACCAGGATCGTCTTAACCTGGGACTCTCCCGAAAGTCCTGAAGCCATGACCTGTGCGGAGATCTGCTCGCTGACATAGCCGACGGTCAGAGGCCGCCGCAGATTCACCAGTGCATACAGCAGGACATACAGGATCACCGCGGGGATCCGCAGAGAAGCGAACAGGGCCCCCCCCGTGGCCAGGATGATCAAGCTGCCGATCAGGTAGGTAGCATTCACCGATCCAGCCAGGGAAGGGCTGCGCTTCTCCAGAGTTCCCGATCGGGTCGAGGCAAAAGCGGCAAGAAGGTATAGTAAAAAATAGATGATCCCTGTCAGGATTGCTACCCGGCGGTCCTCCGACAGGGAGACCAGAATCGGCAGTGCAAGGGCGAGTGCCTGAAGGACCGGTTGAATGTAGTCCTTCACGGACTTGAACACTGCGTCAAAAGACGCCGAGTTGAACAATGTACGCAGGAATCCCGGGTTTTTGAAAATATCGATGAAATCTCTTAGGGTGGAAAGAATCTGTTCCAGGGAGTCTTTCGCCACGCTGCCCGAGCGTTTTCTGGGTGCCAAGCCGTCAAGTTCTGCCGGGTAGGAGATCATGAGCAGCAAGCCGGCAATATACGGAATCACAGAGGCCAGAAAAATGATGCGGTAGCTGCCACTGTACAGGACAAGTGCCGCGGCGATCACGGAGGAGAGGGCGGCTCCTCGTTCAGAGCAGGCCCGGGTGTGACCGTAGTAGGCCACTTTGTGTTTGATTTGATCTGTCGCTTGAAGATAAGCCAGGATCATAGCCTTGTGAGTTCCGGTACGAAAGGCCTCCCCCATAGCAAAGAAGATCATTGCGACCGCGTAGAGGGAGTAGCTGGGAAGAAAATAGAAGATGAGAAAGGAAAGAATATAGGCCCCGAAGGAGAAGATCATGGCCCGACGTCGGCCGTAGGCATCGGCTACAATACCCGTCGGTATCTCGAGCAGGTTTGTGGCGATTTCTCGAATGGAAAACAACGTTCCGATCTGGAGAAAGGAAAAACCCATCCCCCGGAAGAACAGCAGTATAAAGGGATCGAAGAATCGCAGGTTCTTGAGGAATCCGTAAGAACAGAATTTGAAGTACTGTTTGTCCTTAACGATCGCTTCGTTCATTTGCCGTGGATAAAAAAAATAGCGGCGAAGGGACTCGAACCCCTGACCCAGCGGATATGAGCCGCTTGCTCTACCATCTGAGCTACGCCGCCATTCTTCAAGTGTTTATCGAACTCCAGAAATATACCAACGCGACTTTTTCGTGTCAACAGAAAGCACTGTCAAAGCTTGACCTGAGGGAGTTTAGATTTTACACTTCCAGGCGAATGATACACCAAAGCCAGCTGACGACTCGATCCTACGAATGTGACAGCTATGGGCATGTCAACAACGCCGTATTTCTCAACTACCTCGAATACGCCCGTATTCAGTTTCTCAAGCGTCTCCCGGTGCCCTATTCGGAGCTGCGACGAAGGGGAGTCGGGTTCGTTGTGGCTCGCATTTGCATAGACTTCAAGAGCCAGGTCGGAAGCGGGGAAGCCCTACGAATCCAAACCCGACCGATTCAGAAACAGAAGGTACGGATGGTGTTCCAGCAGAGTATCTATCGGGATCGGGATACCGAGCTGGTAGCCGAAGCTGAGGTAACCTGGGCCTGCATCAACGATCAGGGAAAACTGATACGCATTCCCCCCGAGCTGGACATTCCGGAGCTGGAACCGTGAAGATCAGCCCGCGTCTTCAAAACTACATCTCCCAGGCTCTTTCCCAATCCATGGATGTCGTGCTGATGGAGCGCCTGGCCGCCCGGGTGATCTCCGGGTACGATCTGTACGAGCGCACCGGGTTTCCCGCCACTATTCCGATCCCTCAGGTCGATGCCGCCCGGCAGATTGCCGCCGATCTGGCCCGGGCCGGACACATCCGTCGCTTCGCTGAAGTCCTCGTGGAGGTGGATCGTCGAGGTGTGATGGGCAGGCCCGTGTCCATCCGTATGCTACCGCGGATCGTAAAAGAGCTGGAGACCCTGGGATACAGGTTCAAGGAAGCACAAGGCACCTTCATCGAGGCCGGGGGTAGAGGGAAGACCAAAGGGTGGGGCGCGCTGATCGAAGGCCAGATCTACAAGTTGAGTTTCTTGCGAATCGATACGGTGGGCAATACCGAGCTGGTACGCAAATATTCCAAGCAGATGGTGGTGCAGGTATACAACGATGTCAGACAGCTGCTCGCGAACATCGTGGAGAATAGAGAAGGCCGTCTGTGGCATTGGGAAGGGGACGGAGGTATCGCCGCTTTTTACTACGGAAACAAGAATATTCAAGCGGCCCTCTCGGGGATGGAGATGCTGCTCGAGCTTTTTATGTACAACCTGTTCCATTGCCCTTTCTCCGAAACTCTCCGTGTCCGCTTGGCCGTACACACCGGTCCCTGCCAGTTCTACCAGAACTACGAGAGGATCCGCAGCGACACCCTGAGAAGACTGGAAGTGATCGAGTCCCAGTTCGCCGAGAACGACAGCCTGGTCATTACTCCCGGGGTGTATTCCGATATGGGAAACAAGCTGGACAAGTTTTTCAAGCCTCTGCGGGTGTCCCGACACAATCTTCTGTATCAGTACAAGCTGGAGTGGGAGTAAGCCGGTGAATGTTCTCGTGTTCTCCCGCAACAGAAAGCTCCCGGAAAAACTGAAGTTGCGAAGACGAAAGGGTCTGGTCGATGATGTCAGTTTCGTTGGACTGGAGCAGTTCTCAGGCCAGCTCAAAGCAATAGATACTCCCACGCTCTGTTACCTGGATCTCTCCGGAATCGAGGAAAAAAAGATCCAGAGCTACCTTAGGGCTTTGAGGAAACAAGACAATATCATCTTTGGGATCATTGATCCGACGGGTAAGATCAAGGATGTAGCCGGGCTCTTTCATGGCGGCGCTGTGGACTATCTGAATCGCCACACCCTTGACGGAGCCGTCGGTGTACGCAGGTTGACACGGATTCGGGAGTTCGTCCATGGAATTCACCCGACCCTGCTTGAAGCGGCGGCCGCATCGGCCAGGGAACAAAGGGAAGCACCCTACCTATTGTCGGGGAACGGCTGGACCGCGGTGGTGCCGGGCCGGGAGTACACCTTCGCCATGATGTTCATCGAGCTCGATGGGAAGGAGCAGATGGAGAAGAGCTATGGGATGAAAAATCTTTCGATCGCCCTGTCTTCGTTTCGAAAGTTTGTCGACGGATTCGTCCGGAAGTTCGGCGGCCGTCTCTGGATCTGGTTCAGCTTCGGAGGGATCGTTCTCTTTCCCTTTGACGGGAAATCCTGTCCGGCTTTGACCTGCGGGTTTCGGCTGATGCTGTTCAAGCACCTATACGATATTGAAGGCTCCCACTTCCCGCACTTCCTGTCTTTCCGCACGGCGCTTCAGATCGGCAACACTCCGTACACGGAAGAAAACACCGGACATATCGTTTCCGACAGTTTGAACTCCATCTTTCATCTGGGCCAGCAGTTCGTTCGACCGGGCAATTTCTGTGTAACCGAAGAGGTTATGCAGTTCGGGCATCCAGTTCTGCGGGATTACTTTTTAAACACCGACACCTTTGAAGGCAGAAAAATTTTACGGATGCGTCTTCCTGTCCATCGGCATAAAGGAAAATAGCCGCAAGGTAGGACAGAATGTCCGTCAAAAACTTATTCCAGTTCAAACGGCGATTTCTTCTCTTGCTCTCCGTAGCGATCCTCTTCACCGTTGTGTCCGGTGTGTATTTTATCCGCTATCTGGTGAAACCGAACACGGGTCTGGTGGTCAATTACCCGGAAGTCATCAATCGGGACGGCAAGGTGATCTTCTCGCCCAAAACCCCCTTTTCACCGGCGGTGTCTTCCGGATTGAGACCGAACGTCGATCAGATCATATCGATCGATGGTTATCCTATCCGGGGCGTTCGTGACGTTGTCGAGGCGGACGCCCGGGTCTGGCGCTATACTCCTGTTCCCGTTGAAGTTATACGGGACGGTGACAAACGACTGACGATCGATATAATTCCAGTTCTTACCCTTACCAGGCCTGACTGGGTGTTCGCACTGATCTTTTGCATCGCCCTGGCCTTTATGTCCTTCTACCTGATTGTCTATCTTCCCGAAGATACCGCTTCCAATCTGATCACCTTGGCTGCTCTGTTCTACCTGGTATTCACGGCTCTAAAGCCTTTTTACTACGAGAGTTTTTTCTCGAATTTCTTGATTCATTTCGGGAAATTGACATCCTGGTTCATGGTTTTTTTTGCGCTGTATTTCCCTACTCCCAAAGGTAAAAGAGGCATTCGTACCGCGACGATCACCCTCATTTTGGGATTGTATCTTGCCTTTATTGTGTTTCGGATGATCTACTTCTCTGCCTGGATTTCAAGCAGTCGGGATATCTGGCTTGACCGGTATCGGATGTTGGGGAAGCTGAACAATGTCTCCGACGGCATCGCCTTTATCGCCTATCTGATACTGTTGATCCGCTCCTATGTTAAGACACCCCACGCTCACGAAAAGCGTCAGCTCGAATGGATTATGGCCGGTTTTCTCATAGCCATCCCACCGTATTTTTTTCTCGACCAGCTTCCTCTGATTCTTGGTGGACCCGAGGGTTTGCGTATCAGCATGGGCAATTTTGCCAACCTGTTTCTCTCCTTCGTTCCCCTGTTTTTTATCATCGGTCTGCTCAAGCACAGGGTGTTCAACATCAGGTTTTTCGTCAGCCGCTACGTGGTGTATATCCTCCTGGCGCTGCTTATTTTCTCATTCTTCACCGTTCTCTATGAACCTACGAAACGGTTGTTTGCCTTAAGCTACGGCGTGCCTGCCCGTATAGCCAGTTTCCTGGTTACCACGATCCTCTTCATTTTACTCATACCGATCCGCTCGCTGGCCTGCACGGTCGTGGATCGGCTTTTCTACAGAAAGCATTACCGCCGGTCCCTTCAGTATTCGGCGAGTCTGGAAAAGCGCAACATGGAGTTGAAGCTGCTGATCGACGAGCTGAACCTGCGCAATATGCGTTCTTTCCAAAAAGACAGAATGAGGGAGTTGAGGGGAATCATCACAGGTATAGCTCATCGGGTCAACGATCCGGTGAACTTCATCTCCGGAAGCCTGACGACTTTGGAGAGAAAGATTGGTAGCTTGTTCAAAGCTCTGGAAAGCTCCGAACTGCCTGCGCCGGCGGAGGTCAGGAAACTACACCGGGAGGTGCAAAACCTGATCGACGTTGCTCAAGAGGGGGATCTCGGTATTCGGGATTTCGTACGCAAATTAACCACGCTGGTAGGCTCCCGAGCAAGTATCCCCGTGAGTGTCAGTATGAATCATCTGTTGAGAAACGCTAAAGCGGAATTCAATAAGACCAACCCGGAAGCGGCCTTGAGGATCGAGGAGAAAACGAGCGGAAAAGTGCTCTGCAACCCCGATGAAGTCATCCAGGTACTGCACTATGTCGTGGATAACGCCTTGGAGTCTGGAATCGGTCCCAAAGATGAGGTTCTCATCCGCAGCGATGTGCACAATCGCTACTTTCGTATCCAGATAGAGGACGAGGGAATGGGTATCGACGGGGCAAACATGAAGAAAGTCTGCGATCCCTTTTTTTCTACAAAAGCCGATCATGACGGACTGGGTTTATACTTCAGCCGCATGCTCGTCGAACGCAACGGCGGTTTCATGGAGTTGACCAGCAAGCCCGGGCGGGGTACCAAGGTTACCATACTACTGCCCCGGGAAGAGGCGGATTCCCTGAAATGAGAAACATCAGAATCTATACCGACGGCGGCTGTTCGGGGAATCCGGGCCCCGGCGCATGGGCCTACATTCTTCTGGAGGGGGAGGGCAGCACCCAAGGCTCACGCTTTGTCCAACAGACTACGAACAACAGGATGGAACTGCAGGCGGTCATCGAAGCTTTGCAGAAAGTTCATGAAACCTCAGTTTGGTACTCGCTCGAGATCGAGGTGTTTACCGACTCCCAGTACGTGAAAAACGGCATCAGTGATTGGATTCATACCTGGGTTCGAAACGGTTGGAGAACCCGTTCTAAGAAGCCCGTTAGAAATCAGGACCTCTGGCAGGAGTTGATGCGGCTTACCACACCGCTGAAGATACGCTGGCACTGGCTGCAGGGTCATGCCGGTGACCCATACAACGAGGCCTGTGATCGCCTCGTCCGGGAGGCGATTCAGCAGGGCAGGAAGTAAAGCAACATTGCCTTTTCCCCCGTTACTTAAGGGGTAGGGGGAAGGTATGCTCGCAGTAATAGCCAGCCAGGCGCCGGTAGGAATCGAGGGAGTCCCGATTCAAGTGGAGGTCGATATCCGGCGGGGTCTTCCCGGTATCGACATCGTAGGTTTACCCGACGGTGCGGTCAGAGAAGCCCGGGACCGGGTGAGGGTAGCGATCCGGAACAGCGGTTTCCGTTTCCCGAATGACAGAATCCTGGTCAATCTGTCTCCTGCGGGCATCAAGAAGGAGGGGGCCAGTTATGACCTGGCCATCGCCCTCGCTGTCCTGAATGCCTCTGAGCAGATCCCCTTTCCCCGAGATCGTAGAGTGATGGTCGTTGGAGAGCTCAACCTGAGAGGATTGGTACTGCCCGTGAACGGTGTGCTCTCAGCGGTTGCCTCGGGGCTGCAGGACCGGGTTACCTTTTTTTTAGTGCCCCAGGAAAATCTCAGAGAAGCCCAGGTCCTGTGCAAGGAGCGAATCTACGGCATCTCTTCGCTCAGGGCGGCCGCTATGGTACTTCGCGGGCTTGCCCGCGGCGGCAAACCTGCCCATGCCCCTGCCGGTGGTTTATCGGTGAGCCCGCCCGAGGCCACGCATCCCTCCAAGGAGCAGTGGGGGGATTTCTCCGATATCAAGGGGCACGGGCGGCTGAAACGAGCCCTGGAAGTGGCTGCCGCGGGGCGGCACCACGTCCTGCTGTTCGGACCTCCCGGCAGCGGGAAGACCATGTCCGCCCGCAGACTGCCGTCGATTCTCCCGCCCCTGCCCTGGGAGGAGTCTCTTCAGGTGACCCGTATTCACTCCACTGCCGGCGTCCTGCCCCCTGGCGGCGGTCTGGTCGAGAATCCCCCTTTCCGCATGCCCCACCATTCCGCCTCCAGCGAGGGTATCATCGGCGGCGGCAAGATCCTCCGCCCTGGGGAGGTTTCCCTGGCCCACCAAGGAGTGCTGTTTCTCGATGAAGCGGCGGAGTTCAGCACCGCCCTGCTTCAGACACTGCGGGAACCGATGGAGGAGGGCAGCATAACCATCGCCCGGGCCGGTACATCGATGCGTTTCCCCGCACGCTTTCAGCTGGTGCTGGCATTGAATCCCTGTCCCTGCGGTAACCTGGGCAGGAAACAGGCGACTTGCTTCTGTTCAACCACGGAGATCTCCAGATACTGGAAGAAGCTGGGCGGTGCCCTGTTGGACCGGGTGGATATCCGCATTCCCCTGGAGCCGGTAGGTTTTGAGGATATGGAGGAAGGCGGAAGTGGGGATGGGGAAACCAGCGCCGCGATCGCAGCCCGGGTGGCTGCCGCCATTGATGTGCAGCAAGCTCGCTACCACGCCCATCAGTTCTCCCGTAATGCATCCATCCCAGTGGGATTGATGGAACGGTTCTGTGTTCTCGATGCAACCTCCCGCACCGAACTGAAGGCTGCTGCTGAGAGTTTGAGTTTTTCTTCGAGAGCTTTCCACTCGATCCTCAAAGTAGCCCGCACCATCGCCGATCTGGAGCAGTCGGCCGCCATCGGAAAGGAACATCTCCTCGAAGCGATCCAACACCGCCGCTACTGCGAGGGGGATGTGTACTGGAACTACAAGTGAGCCGACCTACCCGATTGGATTTTCATTTTCATTCTATTATATTCATCGGTAGGAGAGATATTGTGAAACTGTATACGCGATGGCAGGTTATCCTACTCACGGCGGCGGGGATCGTGCTTACCCTTCTCGTGGCTTGGGCGGCGGGATTTCTCAGGCCTCCAGCACCAGGAGAAGGACAAGATTTATCCGCCCCAGATCTAGAGATCGAGGATGCGCTGGAACCGCCTGTTGAATCGGCGCCGATCGCCGGACAGCCTGTTCAGTTTAGCGGAACAATTTCCAGCGACGAAGCCAACAACATACAGATCTACGAAAAGCTCAACGATGCTGTGGTAAACATCACCTCGGTCACCTTCGAGTACAACTGGTTCCTCGAGCCGATTCCTAGAGAGGGTACGGGCTCCGGTTCGATCATAGACCGGAAGGGGTACGTGCTCACCAACTATCATGTGATCAAGGACGCCAATGAACTGAGCGTCACCCTGGCGGATGGTTCGAACCACCGGGGAGATATCATCGGCGTGGATCCGGAAAACGATCTTGCGGTGATCAAGTTCGATCCGCAAGGGAAGCGACTCACCATCATCCCCTTCGGGAATTCCGTGGATCTACGGGTGGGGCAAAAGGTTCTGGCCATCGGCAACCCTTTTGCCCTGGATCGAACCTTGACAACGGGTATCGTTTCCGGACTCGGCCGACCGGTGCGGACCCATTCCGGACTGGTAATCAAGGAAATGATTCAGACCGACGCCTCAATCAACCCCGGAAACTCCGGGGGGCCTCTGCTTAATTCAAGGGGAGAGA
>JAGLQP010000609.1 GCA_023136785.1 Spirochaetales bacterium | reverse complement strand
GATATCGTGGGAGAAGGCGATTCCTACCCCGACTTCGCCCAACCCGGCCATGGGGATGCAGCCCGTGCCGGATTTTGTGTACTGAAAGATACTCTGCCTGTCGAACTTTTCCCACCAGTCGAGGGTTTCCTTCTCCCCCAGCATCTGCACCAAGGTGGCGTAGGTTGTATAAGCTGTGCCCGAAGTGTAGGGATAGGCCATGGCTACGTTCTGGGCGAAGGCAGGATTCAACAGGTCTTTCCAGGATGTCGGGGCCTTCACACCCTTCTTGCTCAGGAAATCCTTGTTGCTGATGAAGCCGATCGCACCTGTGTAAAAACCTGTCCAGGTCCAGTCATCGGCGTGGAACTGCGGCTGAAGTGGGAAATCGGTGTTGGGTCTGTACGGTGCCAGGAGCCCCTTGCTGGATGCGTTGATGTGGGATGTGTTCGAACCTGCATGCCAGACACTGGCTTGGGGATTGCTCGACTCCGCCTCTACACGCGCCAGGACTTCCCCAGAAGACATGCGTACCCACTGTACGTCGATGCCGGTCTCCGCCTCGAAGATCTCGATGTAGACCTGGGCTTCTTCGGTGTCGAAGGCCTCGTAGAGATGCAGGACCCGGGCTTCCGTCTGCCCGGTGGAGAAACCTGCCGCGGCTACGGCGGCGAGCAGGAGAACGAGAAACAGTCGTTTCATAAAAACCTCCTTGTTGGTTGGTATACCTGCAATTAATGTAAACGTTTCCAATTTTGCAGATATTTCGACGTCCGATTATTATCATACGATAGCTGGAAGTGCTGTCAAGGGAATTTCCCAACTTTTTGTTAACCCGCGCAAACTCACGGAAGTCCGGGGGGACCGAGGAAAGCCGGGAGGAACGTCGAAGTTTTTTTCTTGACCTCCGGCTCGAAAAACCTGTAGGCTGAGTGCTCTGGAAGCGGTGAACTTGAGATGTTACGGCGGTCACAGATATCACTGAACAGGATCATCTACCCCCACATCGATCTAATCAGCTTTTTCGAGCTGATTTCAAAGCTCGATATCAACATGATCGAGCTGCGCAACGATCTGCCCGGAAGCCAGATAATCGACGGAATGGCGCCCGAACGGATCTGTGAGCTCACCGCACATTATGGAATTAAGATCCTCACAATCAACGCCCTCCAGAAATTCAATTTGCTCAGTCATTTGCCCCAGGCCAACGAGGAGCTCCGAAGTCTACTCGATCTGGCCTCCGCCATACACTGCCCGGCGATCGTTCTCTGTCCGCTCAACGATCCGGCCGATACCAGAGATCAGCGGCAGCGGTTCGGGGAAACCGTCAGTTGTTTACAGGCCTACCGGCAGATTTTCGCCGATGCGGGTATCAAAGGGTATCTCGAGCCGCTGGGATTTGCCGAATCCTCCCTCTCGTCACTGATCGCTGCTCAAATCGCCATCTGGGAGTCAGGAGCCCAGTGTTACCGAATCGTGTATGACACCTTTCACCATTATATTGGACCCGACGATGCGGATCTCCTC
>JAGLQP010000608.1 GCA_023136785.1 Spirochaetales bacterium | reverse complement strand
AGGAGACAGATTCCATGGGGAATCATAACGTAAATGGTGCCCAGCAGGACCCGCAGGATGACCAGCCCTCGGCTGACCCGCTCGGGACGGGGCACGTCCAGTTTGGCGTTGTCACTGCTGCCTTTGATCCCAAATGAGGGATAGCCATCCACAAAGTTCGAGATACTTGCACTCACCCGTAGATTCCAGTTCATATACTTCACCTGCCAGTTGAAGATACTCTCCGGAAAATTGGCCGTGAACAGAACGATCCAAAAGGTGATGAAGGACAGAATCGCCGACCAGATCCCCACAAAAAACAGCAGAAAGCTGTGGGGAATCAAGATGTAGATGAACCCAAAGATGGTTCGCAGAAGCAACTGACCGCGCGAGTAGCGGTCCTGATGAGTAATAGATAGTGTCATAGAGACCTCCTCGTGTTGCTAAGAGTATCTAATAGGCGGCTTAGAAAAGCAACAAGATTTTTCTAAATTGGTGTGAGGGCTCCCGGCTTCTTTCGGTTTTCCCAAAATAAAAGAGAGATACAATGCCCGCTGCGGCCACAAGCTTCGCTCGATGGGACGGCAGACCATCGTGGATGATGAACATTGTGAGACCAATTCGGGATATGCGGTTTTTCATACATGCAAGATGATAAACCCGGTCGCACCCCTCAGCTTTGGCGTGCCGCGGGGGACCCGCGGAAGATCCGTAAGACCAGCACTAGGTTCAGTAGGCTGATAATGGTCAACCCGAGCAGACTTCGTCGCAGGCCGAGGATATCCGGCCTGGAGGTAAACCCGATTGCCAACTGAATCAGGGGGATGGACAGGGCGCCGGCGGCGACCATGATCCCTACAGCACTGCCGCTGGTATTCCGGAACTTGCTGCCCGCCAAGGCTACCAGAGTTGGCCATATGCAGCCCATTCCGAATCCGAGGACCCCGATACCCACCAGTGAGGCTGCTGTGTTGTTAATAGAAAAGGTGAACAGCTGAGCGCCGATGCTCAGCCCGATTGCGAGGAGTAGGACGGTGCGATCGGCGATGCGATGGGACAGCAGACTCACCGCGGCCCGGCTCAAACCCAAACACCCCCAGAATACGGCGATGCAAATAGGAGCCAGCTCTCGGGATATGCCGAGATGGATCTCTCCGTATTTGGCCAACCAGGCCGCGGTGCCCATTTCCGCCGCGACATATAAGAATATGGACAGAGCGAGGGCGAGCAGGGTCCTGTCTGTAAACAAATCTTTTAGCTGAAGAGGTTCATGGTAGACGGTTCCCTGGGTCGGTTTCTTGGCAATAAGGAAGCTCGAGGCAAGGAGAGCATTGGCTGCGGCCAGGACCCAGAATACCGAAGTAATGGACAACCTTTCGGTGGCCGTATAGATCAGAGCCAGCAAAAACGGCCCCGTGGCTGCCCCGGCGCTGAAGAGTGTCTGAGACAGATTCATGATGGAACGCTCTCGATTCGGGCTGATGTCCGTCAGCAGCGCCGAAGCCTGACTCTCGATGATTCCTGCCCC
>JAGLQP010000607.1 GCA_023136785.1 Spirochaetales bacterium | reverse complement strand
AAGCGGGGATACGGGCAGTAGGAGCAGAGTTGGGGACAGCCGGCCACGATCTGAATCGTGAAGAAGGCCGGAAGGGTGCGCAGAATCTCGGGTCGTTCTTCGAGCACACGGCAGACCCCCTGAGCATCCTCCGCCCCGGCTGCGACTACCCGTTGAACGAGCATGAGGTTGCGCTTGCGATCGGCGCAGAGCTCGGCCCTGAGCATACGCAGGTCGACGGGGGACAGCTCGGTCTCGATATCGAAGGCGTTGATGTCTTTTTTAATCAGCGCGAACAGGGCGCCTCGATCTTGAGCTCGGATTGATTCCTCATCGGCTGCGAAGGGCCCTGAGTCCGCTCCCGCTGACTCGGATTTGGACGCCAGGACAAGAAGCGGAGCCAGCACCTCGGGTTTGAGAATCTCCGGGCTCAGGCCGTAGGGATAGCCGTCGGCGAAGGTATAGTCGGCGTAGTACTTCCCGTGACTGTCCAGCATCCGGGTGCTTAAAGCGACATCGAGGAGAGGACAATCGGCGAAGAAATAGAAGAGGTTGTCGTAGCCGTCGGCCAGAGACTGGAGCGTGCGAAGCAGCTCCGCGACCGAGTCGCCCTTCAGGCTCTGGGGGTGAAGCCTGAGCTCTTTGGCGGCCGCCTCCAGACCTGCGGGCGATGAATCGCCGTCGGCAAGGAGGAGAACGGTCCTGTGTACCCCGGGAAGCTCGCGGGCATACCGTCCGACCCGCTTCAGAGCGCTCTCTCCAGGGGGAATTGCTTCCAGGGCATGGGCATTCAAGGCCAGAGCATTGGCCACGGCAAGGTTCTTCATGTCTACGGAAATTATCGACATTTCAAGAACTTTTTCAATTGCCAATCGCGGAAGAAAACGCTACCCTCACAGCTGGACAACCAAGGATCGAATGATGGAGAGCGCCGACAACCCGAAGGAACGCTGCTATACCGTAGCCGAGATTACCTCCCTGATCCGGGACCTGCTGGAGCTTGAGTTTTTCAAGCTGACCGTGGAGGGAGAAATCTCGAATTTCCATCCGTCGAGCACGGGACATCTGTACTTCAGCCTCAAGGACGAGCAGTCGGTGCTCTCCGTCGTGATGTTCAAGAACCGCTCGTTCGGTCTGAACTTCAAGCCCGCCGACGGCATGGTGGTACGGGCTTCTGGAAATATCTCGGTGTACGCCAAGAGGGGCACCTATCAGCTGATCTGCGAGTCCCTCGTCAAAGCCGGAGAGGGTGAGCTCCTCGCCCTGCTGGAAAAACGCAAAGCCAAGCTGGCCGCCCTCGGAGTTTTCGACAGGGAACGGAAAAAACCCCTGCCTCTGTTCCCCTCCCGGGTTGCCGTGGTTACCTCCCCCACCGGGGCTGCGATCCGGGACATCCTGCGGGTGCTGAAGCGAAGAAACGCAGGGTTGAACCTGGTGATCCTGCCCTCTGCAGTCCAGGGCGAAGGGGCCGCCGAGGCCATCGCCCGCCAGATCCGGCGGGCCAATGAGTTTGAGATGGGAGATGTGCTGATCGTG
>JAGLQP010000606.1 GCA_023136785.1 Spirochaetales bacterium | reverse complement strand
GTAGTCCATCTTCTGAGAGGTTCCCATATTTACGACGACCATCTCTCCGGTGTTGACACCGATCCGGGTGTAGACAGGGGAGGGACTCAAACTTTCCTTGATGAAGTGATCGTTCAGGTGCCGTTCCATCTTCTTCATCCGCACCGCGGACAGGCAGGCTCGGGCCGGATGATTGTCGAAGGGCACCGGAGCACCGAAGAATGCCATGATCGCATCCCCCTCGTATTTGTCGATCGTACCCTTCAGATCGAGGATGATGTCG
The DNA here is from genome assembly GCA_023136785.1 of Spirochaetales bacterium. Classification (GTDB taxonomy): domain Bacteria; phylum Spirochaetota; class Spirochaetia; order SZUA-6; family DRHE01; genus JAFGQJ01. The sequence continues at coordinate 1,253 of JAGLQP010000606.1, read as the reverse complement.
CTCATGTCGGTCAGGTAGGCGTTGAGCAGCTTGACCAGGTCGGTCGGATCGAGCTTCTCCGAGATGCTCGAGAAGCCCCGCACATCGGTGAACATCGCGGTCAGATACTTCTTCTCCCCACCGAGATTCAGCTTCTCGGGGTCGGTGATCAGCTCGTTGATCACGTCGGTGGACAGGTAGTGAGAAAAAGCGTTGCGGATGAAGCTCTTCTCCTGCTCGAGGATGAGAAATTTAGTCAGGGTCATGGCGAACAGGGTGAAAAATACACTCAACACCGGAGTGAGCAGATACAGATATCGCCCCGTGAACAGGAAAAACCCCGAACCGGCCAAAATAATCACGATCAAAAACCCGATCCCCGCGACGATCGAGGGAAGCGGGTTGAGCCTGCGAATGACAAAGGTAACGACCAGACCGAGCACCGCCCCCAGGATCGCTCCGTACCACCAGGGAAGCTCGTCGAGAAACCGCCCCTGGAGAATCGTATTCGCCAGCGAGGCGTGGGTGCCCACATTCATGTATTCCTCTTCGAAGGGATTGACTCCGATATCTGTGGTGGAGGTGCCGGTCCAGCCGATGATGCAGAACCCCCCCGGAATCGCTTCCTGCAAGGTTTTACGCACCTTTGCCAGGCCGGTGTGTAGGTCCCGGGTTGAGGAGAACACGGTCAGCACTTGCTCGCCGATTTCCCGGTACAGAACCTTGTCCTCCTCGTCGATGTCTTCAGAGGCCAGCAGGGCTTTCACCTGATCCAGAATCTGCTGTTCCGCCGAGCCGCTGAGGTACTCCCCTACGGCCTGGAAGAAGGTTTCCCGCACCTCCCGATACTCCGCCATCTGCACGGGATCTCCCCCGTCCAGGACTTCCCGCAGGATGCTGTCGGCGTAGCGGTAGGCGTCGAGCAGCTCGAATCCGCCCTCAAAGTAGGATAGGTATCCTGCGTCGTCCATGATCTTGAGGTTGTGAATCAGGTCTTCCTCCAGGCGCTTGTGCAGTACCAGGTTGTAGTAGCTCAGGTGCCGGAAACTGTCCAGATAACTTGACTTCGGCCAGTTGATCAGAAACTTATAATCTCCGGTCACCGGGATTACGATATCTTTTCGGGTATTTTCGCCGATCTGGGCGTCCCTTAGCACTATCTGCCCGCTGCGCAACTCCACCACCGGATTGCCGAGCCAATCCAGCAGGGGGGAGAAGGCGAGTTGGGCAAAGTAGTGCCCCTCGTATTCCATGATCAGATCGATCCGGCGACG
>JAGLQP010000605.1 GCA_023136785.1 Spirochaetales bacterium | reverse complement strand
GACAGGAACTGCGGCTCTTAATCTAAAGAACCTCACCAAGCGATTTGGCAGGGTTACGGCGGTAAGTAATGTAACGCTGGATATTCCCCATGGGAAACTCATTACCCTGTTGGGACCTTCCGGCTGCGGAAAAACAACCATCCTCAGGATGATCGCCGGGCTGGAAATACCGAGCTCGGGTCAGATCTTTCTGGGCGGAGACGACATTACTCACCTCCCGCCGAATGAAAGGAAAATCACCATGGTTTTCCAGTCCTACGCCCTCTTTCCTCATATGAACGTGAAAAAGAATATCGCCTATGGACTCAAGGTCTTGCGCTGGTCCGAGGATAAAATCAGAACCGCTGTTAAAGAATCACTGGAGATGGTCGGGCTTGAGGGCCTGGAGCGGCGTGGGCCCAGCGAGCTGTCGGGCGGACAGCAGCAGCGCGTGGCCGTAGCCCGAGCCCTGGTACTCAAGCCCAAGGTGCTTCTCTTTGATGAACCTCTGTCCAATTTGGACGCCAAGCTGAGGAAACGGATGCGCGGTGAGATCCGGAACCTTCAGAAAGACCTGGGCATTACCTCGGTATACGTCACGCACGACCAATCGGAAGCCCTTGCGATTTCCGATCAAATAGTGGTTATGGACACCGCTGTTATCTCACAGATAGGCGGTCCAGAAGAGTTGTATACCCGGCCGGCGAACTCCTTTGTGGCAGACTTCATTGGGGAGGCGAATATCGTCGATGCACTGGTAATCGACGTAGACCAAAAGACTGCACAGATTCAACTAGCGTCGCTCACCCTATCGGTACCCTTTGTTTCGGTGCCGGAAAAGGGTAAGACCGTTAGGGTGATGATCCGCCCTGAAGACATTCTGGTCAACTCGACGGAAACGAAAGGTCTAACTGGTACGGTCAAATTTGCCATGTACCAGGGATCCACCAACGATTATATCGTAGACACCGAGGTTGGGGAACTGAGGATTGTCGATCATCAAGCAAAGGGTATCCTGCGAGAACGTGGGACTCAAATCTCCCTAAGTTTTAGGGAGGATCAATTATTTCTAATTAGTATGTAAAAGGAGGTTTCTAAAATGAAGAAACTAGCTGTCCTGGTCATTTTTCTGGTTATTGCGGTTGCCCTGGTCACTGCAGTAGGGCAGTACGAAACAGTAGGGGCCATGAAAAACCTGCCATCGGGTGTTCGAGCCCAAGCACAATGGGGCGTGGAAACCCCCGCCAACTGGAAGGAATTCGACAAATCCGGAGATGTAAAATTCCTCCAGCTACAGAACACGGCTGCAGCTTCGCCGACGGGACGCGCCTCGGTTCTGGACGGCTCGATTGGGGAACGGATAATCGAAATCCAGGCTGAACCGAACATCAGGGCCGCCGTTGTTGAATGGAGCCTTGAGAACAAGGGCCCGAATGATGTTTGGATTGTGTCGGCAGGAATGCAGGGGGCGGGCTTCAATATGAAGATCGCCGCAGGCGCTTCCTCTACCTTCAAAATGGATCTCGACGGCAGCCGTTATAC
>JAGLQP010000604.1 GCA_023136785.1 Spirochaetales bacterium | reverse complement strand
ACCATGGGCAGAACCAGATAGGTGGACACATTGATTCCGCCGTACCGGGAAAACTCCCGATTCAATCCGCACATCCGCATCTCATAACCCCGGTGGGTATAGTACATCAGGATGTAGAGCACCCCGGCCGTCAATACGGCGAACACGGAGCTGATGTCCAGCTTGGAAGGGAAGAAGATCTTCAACAGACGGTACTGCTCGGCGACCTTGCGCGTGGCCAGGAGACTGTTGCTCGGATCGTCGAGGGGACCGGTAATGAAGTAGTTTACGATCAATACCACGGCGCCGGAGATGAGGAAGGAAGAGATCAGCTCTTCGGTTCCCCACTTCATCCGGAAGAAACCCGAAAGTCCGGCCAGAACTGCGCCGGTCAGCAGGCCCCCGGCCAGGGCCAAAAAGCCTCCCAAATATCCATTGGTGTTGGGGAGCGACAGGCAGATCGCCGTCACGACCAGTGAACCGGCGTAGACCTGGCCTTCGCCGCCGAGGTTGAACACCGAGGACTTGAAGGCGATGGCGATGCCAAGGCCGGTAAAGACCAGGGGAATGGCCGTGTTCAGCATGTTGCCGAAGTAGTACTTATTGGTTAGAGGACCGACGAAGAAGAAGTAGATCGTCTTTCCCGGCTGCTTGCTCAGGAGGAAAATCAGGACGATGGCGATCACGAAGGCGATCGCCAGGGTAACAGCCAGGCCGAAGGCACCGGCCATGAATCCCGCCACACTGCGTCTTCTGACCATAGCTATGCGTTTTCCTTGAAATCGTCTCGCAATCCCATCATGTACTCGCCGATCAATTCCTTGCTCAAGGTCTTCGAGTTGGGAAATCTGCCGACGATCCGGCCGCGGTACATGACGATCAGCGTATCCGCCAATCCCAGGATCTCGTCCAAGTTGGAGGAGATCAGGAGTATAGCCACCCCCCGCCGCCGTATCTCGAGGAGCTTCTGATAGATGAACTCGGCGGACGCCACGTCCAGCCCCCAGGTCGGCTCGGAGAAAACGATGAAATCCGAGTGAGCAGCCAGCTCCCGGGCCAGGATAACCTTCTGGATATTTCCCCCCGAAAGGGTTCCAATCGACACCCGAGGATCTCCATCGATCGAAAAGTTCTCCGTCAGCTCGGCGACGAAACGCTCGGCCCGGGTCTTTTGGATCATCCCCGCCTGGAGAAAGTCGTGGTGGCGGGAAACGATCATATTTTCCAGGACCGTAGACTGCAGGCTCGAGCCCCGGAAGAGACGATCGGCGGGCACATAGGCCAGCCCCCGCTCGCGGAGAGTGCCGGCGGAAAGGCGGGTGACGTCCCTGTCTTTGTGTAGAATACGGCCGCTGGTCAGCCCCCGCAGCCCAGTGACCACATCCTCCAACTCGCTCAAGCCGTTCCCGCCTACTCCGGCCACACCGACGATTTCACCGCCGTGGACCTGCAGATCGATTCCCTCCAGCAGAGCCCGCCCCTCCCCCCGCTGCTCCAAACGGACCTGCCGGAGTTCCAGAACGATCGGGCCGGGGGGCATGGGC
>JAGLQP010000603.1 GCA_023136785.1 Spirochaetales bacterium | reverse complement strand
TGTACGATCACAGAGACCTTCTGGCCGGACGTCTAGCCGAGCTGGTGGATATCAGCATCGGTATCCAGGATCCGGACGAATATGTCATCTACATCGGCGGTCGACATCTGGTGCAGGGCCGTCACTACGAAGAGCTCATGCCCGTCCCCGATCCAACCAACGACAGCTACTCCCGGATCATCTGGGGAGCAACCGGGGACGTTCTGGAGCTAAGGGGCGGCAAGCTTGCCGGGCTGATCGAATTGCGGGATATAGATGCCCGTGGAGAGATCCAGAAGCTCGATCTGATGACGGTTGCCTTCATCGATCTGGTCAACGAGGTCCACAGCCGCGCCTATGGTTTGAACGGCAGGACGGGGATCGATTTTTTCGTTGAATACCCGTTTATCAACAACCTGGCCGGCAACTACGACAGAAACGGGGACGGGGTGAACGATTCGAGTTACATCTTCAGAATCAACGGCACCAATACCCTGGATCCCAAGGAGCAGGTGGGTCTTCGGGGGACCCTGATCCTCCCCGGAGCTACGGAGGATGTTCTGGTGGACTACTTTCCCACCGATACGGTGCAGGACATCATCTTTCGCATCAACACATCGGGCGCCGAAGTTGCGGCTCGTTTGAACCGCGAGGGGCAGCTGACCGTGACCGGTGTTCCCTCGAGCGAAACGGCCAACCCGGATTTTGTGATCCGCCGACTCGAAGATACGGGGCAGTTCCTCGTCGGCTATTCCGGCATGCTCCAGGCCGGCGGACCGGCGGGTGCCTTCGACTGGGGAGGCCCTGATGCGGTGCTGAACCTGGTGGTAGAGTCTCGGTTCGCGGTGGCTCCTCAAGCTCACCCGGCCGGCTGGATCGAAGTGAATCCGGCCTTGGCTGTAGACCCCTTGAGCGTGGCCAGTGCTCTGCAGGGAGGGGGGGAAGCCTTCGGAGACGGATCAGCCGCTTTGGCCATCGCCAATCTACGGACCGCCCCGCTCATGCTGGGCGCCAGCGGCAGCTTCGACGAGTACTTCTCCACGGTAGTAACCGACATCGGGTTACGCGGGGAAATAGCCGGGATGGCTCTGGAAACCCAGAGCCTGGTCCTCAAGGAGCTTCGGGACATGCGGGAGGCTCTGTCCGGGGTCAATATCGACGAGGAGCTGGCCAACTTGATCAAGTACCAACATGGCTACTCCGCCGCGGCCCGTTTCGTCACGGAGATCGACAGAATGCTGGACACGATCATCAATCGAATGGCGGTGTAATAGACTATGAAACGAATCAGCACGAATATGCCCAACTATGATATGAGCTACTATATGCGGCTGCGGGAATGGAAGATGAACGAGCTGCAGAACAAGATGGCGGCTCAGACCCGGCTGAAGAACCTTCGGGACGATCCTCTGGCTGCGGGACACGCCACCCGTTATCAATCGAAGATTGTCCGGCTCGAGCGTTTCATCGACAATATTTCCAAGATTCGGGGCGATATGGCTCTGGCCGAGGGGAATATCCGCTCCGGCCTCGACATCCTGCAGAGGGTCCGC
>JAGLQP010000602.1 GCA_023136785.1 Spirochaetales bacterium | reverse complement strand
CGGCTGCGGGAAACCGGAGCTCTGCTTATCTCTTTTCTCCAGCGCAGGAACCGCCAGCTGTATCGATCCTATCTCGATACCATAACGATGATCATCCGGGCCGTGGAGGACCGGCCCCCGGGGGATAGGCGGCAAAGCCGGCAGGTTCAGCGCGTCGCCAGAGTTATCGGCCGGCATATGGAGCTTTCTGAAGAGGAGATGCTCACTCTAGAAATCAATGCCCTCATCGGTGGATTGGGAATCGAAGAGTTTCCCGAACCTCTATCCCTGAAACCGGGAGCCGTGGTGCAGCGGATCATCGCTGTAGCGGCTGGATTCGTCGCCTTGACCCATGATCGGCAGGGACAACCCTTCTCGAGCGCCGACGAAGTGATCCCCAGGCTCAAAAAGGATAGGAATCTCGATCCGCAGATCGTTGCCGCGCTGCAGAACCTTTGGAAGTCGAAAGGTCTTCCCGATCTCGGCGATATGGGCAAATCCTGATCACTCACATTGCGTGCGGCAATGAATCGGCGGGGGTGATCAGCCCCGAACGACCTCACGCTCGATCTCCTTCTTGGTACGATCGATGGACTTCTCGAGATTCTGAATTACCTTGAAGGTATCCTCCATGACTGCGCTGAACATTTCCCGCGCCTTTTTCGGATTGGTCTTGCTCAGCTCGATCAGGTTGTAGAAGGCCACCTTGGTTCCGTCGCTTCCCGCGATCACATCGCAGGTCCGCTGGTGCCTGGCCAACAGAGCCGCTGCTCCAAAGCTGTCTCCCACCCGGTAGCGGTGGCTGCGGTTGCGCTCAGGATAGGCGGATCCCCGCACCACCTCGCATACGGAGGTCGCGTCGTCCCCCTTCTTGAGGATGACCTCGCCTCTCTGGTATTCCTTGTAATATACGTCTTTCTGCTTGGCAACTCCGTAGGTTGTGCCGCTGCCGCGCCGCGGAACCGGTCCCACCAGCTCGTAGGAACCGGAGACCTTGCGGATGTCCGGGCTGCGCAGGGTATGGCGGGTGGCGTGGATCGCATCATGTTTGGTCAGAGCCATGTCTCGAGCGATTCTCTTGGCCTCGATCTCCACATCCTGTTCGGTCATGCCCATGATGTTCTGCTCGATCTCAAACTGAGAGTTAAAGGTGCAGCGGGGATAACGACAGCGAACCGAATAAACCGCATTTTTCAGTTTATATGGCATACCCGTCCTCCTCGAATCTAATTTGCTATACCTATAGATGCAATCGTTGTACCAAAAACGGATGATCAACTTTGTTTACTTATCTCCATGTAATGTATATAGATAAAGAAGGAGAGTGAATTCATCGGGAGACGGGGGTTCCCTCCTGATAACCAAATTGAAATTGACGTATTTCTTTCTTACGATTTTGTAATAAGATGTTTCGATCCTGATCACCGCCACCGGTATTTTTCAGGTAAGAAATGGCGCCGCCACCGGGTCCATTGTTCGAACCAACGGTACAGCCGGTACATTTGCATTGTAAAGAAATCTGAATGAGGTGGGGATGAGCTACCAACCGATTGAAAA
>JAGLQP010000601.1 GCA_023136785.1 Spirochaetales bacterium | reverse complement strand
CCGGAGTACGCCTTCCGGTTCAACTATCTGAGAACATTGGTGGAGGTCGGCGAGAACCGGCCCAAAAAAGGGGGCCTGGGAAACTAATGGCTGAGCGTTACGACTATCTGTATCGCCCACTGCTCGAGCGCTCCCTTCTGAACTACCAGGTTCAATACCTGGCACGCCACTACGATTTTGGAAAGCAGTCGCGGGTGGCGGCGTTGATCGTAGCCGAGGTGAACACACAGATCGAAAAAGCGGAAGCACAGCTCGGCATTCGTCGGGTTCCGCCCTTCCATCTGTACCTCAAATGGAAGGGACAGGAGCTTTTATTCCCGCTTTTTGCTCCCGAATATCTGGAACCTATCCTCCGTGACGAAGGGGGATTTCGCGTATCCCGGGAGATGATGATCACCTCCTGCCGCAAGGAGGCGCGTAAAGCCAGGATGGCCCCTGTGGAACTGCTAGGGGTAGTGGATCCTGGCTACTTTGTACGCCATGGACCGAGACGACACGAGCCGCAGATCGCCTTGGACTCCCGGCGTAGCAAAATCACCTCTTGGCGCGAGAGTATCCGAGGGCAAATCGAGACCCTCTGCCCCAGCTCGCCGTTGCAGCGGATCGATGCGCTGGACACAGGAGCTCCGGTCTCGGTAGTCCGGCAGCTGTCGCAGTTTGTTAAGCGGGAAGCCGGCTGCGGGCCCACGGTGTCCAATCAGCTGGTGCAGGATCTACTCACTGTGCGGAACGTCTGCTGTCCCAGGATGCGCCATTTGAACAGCGGCGAGATGCCCGTTTTAGCTACTTCTGTCAACGCCCATCTGTCCGAGGAGGTGGCAGCCCGCTTTCGGAGGCTCAAACCGATAATCCTCACCGTGTGGACAGAAGAGGAGCTGAAAACTTGCAGCTGGGGCGATCCCCTGCCGGATGAACAGATGGCCAAGCGCATCGTGCGGGTCTGTTTCGAAGCATACCGCCAGGGTGGGCTGTTGTCCTTGATGGACCTGCAGTGGATCTTCCACATCAGCGTTCGAAAGATCTCAGAGCTCATTCGTAGAGCACAAAGGGAGTGCACGATCATCGTCCCCACCCCCGGCACTGTGCTGGATGCCGGAAGAAGCATGACGCATAAAGACATCGTGATTGAGCTGCATCTTCAGGGCCACACGGTGAAAGAAATTGCCCGCATGACCTACCACTCTCCCCGGGCGGTGGACAACTATATCGGGACCTTCGAATCGGTACTTATCCTCGATCTCTACCACATCCCTAAACGTCTGATGGCCCGAATCTTGAAGAAAGGAATCTCTCTAGTCGAAGAGCACTTACGCCTCGCTCGGAAACATTTCCGGGATGAAGAGGACAGAAAACGCCTACTGGAATGGAAGGAGGTGAGATTTTAAACCATTACACCTTGACATTCTCTACTTTAAAATTTGCCACTCCCCCAATGACACAGACACCTGTCTCGGACACCGAAGCGTACCTTGACAAACAAGGTACGAACGGGGAACCTAAGCACGGTCAAGATATACGGAGGGGTTTCGGAAATGAGA
>JAGLQP010000600.1 GCA_023136785.1 Spirochaetales bacterium | reverse complement strand
ACATAGAGAATCGTGACCTCTCTTGTCGCTTTGGATTCAGGACAGTTCCAGCAGGCGAACGGCGTTTTGATGGCAGATCCGCTGGTTCAACTCCTCCCCCAGGTTGAAAGCAAACAGCTCTTCCAGGGTCTTCTCCTGGCTGCCCCAGGGGGAGTCACTACCGAACAAGATGTACTCGGGGGGATGGGAACGAAGAAAGCGGCGGGCACGCTCTTTACCGATGAAGGGAAAGGCATAGGAAATCCCCATGTAGACCGGCTTTCCCAGCAGATACTTCTCCACACTGTCCCAGTCCTGCCAGGCTCCGATGTGGGTGGTGACCAGTTTCAATTCGGGAAAGGCCTGGGCTACTTCCATGATCTTCGGAGGGTCGGCGATACGCTCGTGGGGATAACCCAGATCGAAGCCGGTGTGAGCTAAAAGGACCAGTCCGCGTTCTTCAATTCTCTCATACAGCGGAAACATTCGCGGATCATTGAACACGAAACTCTGGTAGTAGGGGTGCAGCTTGACCCCTTTCAAACCCGCCTTGTAGATCTGGTCGATATTCTCCACCGCTTCGGGATCCTCGGGATGAACCGAGGCAAAGGGGATCAGTCGCGACGAGGCAACACTCGTACACCAGCTGAGAATAGACTCAAACTGACTCGCCTTGGTGGCAATGGTGAGCACCACCGCGGCCTCGATGCCCAACCGGTCCATTTCAGCAAGCAGGGAGGAAACTTTGCCGTCCAATTCCGCCGTGACTTTGGCCCGGGCACAGAGCTTGGGCACTGTCTGTTCGGCCAGGGCATCGGGAAAGGCATGGGTGTGGAAATCGATGATCCGCATTGGATTCTCTGTATAACAGAAAAACAGCTGAAGGGCCAGGGGTATGGAACTTCCGAATAACTGGCGTGACGATGATAAGAGAGGAATCAATACGAAAATCGGCGTAGGCAGGTCACGGCATCCTACCTCAGGTCCAGGAAGAACAAAGCTCTAAAACTTCATCGAGCGAGCGTACACCGTCTGTGGTATTGGCAGCTTGAAGGCAGGTAGCGGCTGCAGCGTTTCCGATCCTGAGCGCTTCAGCCGGGTCCCATCCTTCATGAATACCGTATAACACACCGGCGCAGAATGCGTCTCCCGCTCCGACCGAGCTTACGATGCTTTCCTTTGGAATTCTGAAGGAGGATTGATAAACTTGAGCCCCTGTGTGGTCGCGCCACAGGCTGCCTTCGGGAAAATGGATCACCGCGGTTTTTTTAACCCCTAATTCTAAAAGTCGTTCCGCCGCCTCGGCCAGCGCCTTTTCGTCGATGGCTTGATCCTGCTTTCTGATTTCAACACCGGTTGTCCGGCTCGCTTCGATTTCGTTGATAATGCAGTGATCCACATACCGCAGGGAAGGAACAACGATCTGTTGAAAACGCTCCGAGGCTTCGCTCACAACATCGAGACAGGTCTCGATCCCGGCTTCCTGGATCGATTTCAGGAGCCCCGCCGCAACCGTTCCGTTTTCGGGATCCGGCCGATCCATTGCATCGAGAAGCAGCAG
>JAGLQP010000060.1 GCA_023136785.1 Spirochaetales bacterium | reverse complement strand
CGGAGCTGCTGTGCCTGAGCGGCCAACACGTCTTTCTCCCCCTGAAGGCGCTCCACCTGAGCGGTCATCCGAGCGGCCACCTGGGTTTGATCCCCTTGAAGCAGCTGCTGTTGCTCCTGGAGACGTTTCAGCCGCTCCGATAGACTGGCGTTCTCACTCTCCAGCGACTCAATCCGTTCCTGATACTGCTCAAGCAGCCTGAGTTGCTCCTCATCAGGCTGCGCAACTGGTTCGGGCTGCACGGGGGTTGCGGCAATCACGGGACTCAAGCGGAGGCTTATCTCAGCGATCTGATCGACGATGCGCCCGGCCGCGGCGGAATCCTCCAGCAGGATCGTCAGAGCTTCACGGTAAAGGTCCAGAGAAGCCTGGAACTGCTCGTCCTGATAGAGCGTATTGCCCCTGGAAATCGCGGTACCTGCGGCCTGCCGAATTCTCGCCTCTTCCCGCTGATCGATTTCCGCCAGTCCCTCGTAGCCCTGGCGGGCCGAGGGGATCTCAGCGAGAGAGGAGAGGTACTGCTGCCGGGCGGCGGCCGTATCGCCCTGCTCGAGAAGCTGGTTTGCTCTTTTGATCCCTTGGTTCAGGGCGTTGATCCGGCTGCCCGCAGCGATCAGGGAATCCAGGTCCTGCTCCTCCTGAGCGGAGCGGCTGCGGATAAGATCCTCCAGGGAAGTGATGATAAACCGCTCTACCGGTCGCCGCCGCTGGATCCCGGCCAGCGAAAGGGCCGGCTCCTGATCGAGGTAGGACCGGATCGATTCGAGCCGCTGCAAGGCCAAGGCATACTCTCCCGCAGCGATATTGACGTTCACCGTCTCGTAAGCACCGAGGATCTGGTCCCGCACCAACTGTTCCTGATGCTGCTCTTCCTGCAGGCGGTTGAGCTGCGCCGCCACCCGGGCTCTGTCGCTCTCCAAGGCCCGGGTCTGCTCTTCGTACTGTCTCTGCAGCTCCGTCTCCCGCTCCTGCAGCTGACGCTCCAATTCGCTGCGCTCCACCTGGGCAGACTGGAGGTTCTGCTCATACTCCCGCACCAGGCCGGCAATCGCCTCCTCGCGCTGAGCCGCAACTTCTTCGGTCTGGCGGCGGAATGCCTCGAACTCGGCTTCCAGATCGGAGCGTTTCTCCACCTCGAAGGTGTTTAGTCTCTCTTCGATGGCTGCTGCCGCAAAGCCCTGATCGAGCAGGCGCTGCCTCTCCTGTTCAAGAGTTCTTTGAAACTCTTCCTCCAGCTGCTCTTCCCGCTGGCGAATGATCTGGTCTGTCTCTGCCTGCAGGCGCCTCTGCTGCTCGAGGGTATCCTGGAGCTGCTGTTGGGAGGCAAGGATCTCCCTGTCCTTCAGCTGAAGCTGCGCTTGAGACTCTTTACGCAGGGTTTCGATCACCTTGCTTTCGGCGCTGAGGATCGTTCCCGCTCCGGTGGCCAAAACATCCTCCTGCCTGTTGAAGAAAAAGGTAAAGATGAAGAGTGTAGCGGCAACGACGACCACGATCGCCCCGTTGATGAGAATGGGTAAACCGGTTCCGCTGCGCTTTGCGGTGATGGCGAAGGTGTCCGCCTGGACTTTGATACGGTTGCGGCCGATCACCTCATCGATCTGGCGCAGGATCTTGGCCCGATCTTCCGGTGAGACATCTTCAATGTCCAGACCCTCCTCACCCTTGCCTTCCAGACGCAGTCCGACCGTCTGGCGGTATATTTCGAGGGCTCGGTGATATAGACCGCTCATATATGGTGCACCAACACTCTGATCATCGGCTTGAAAAGGCATATTTTCCAATCCAGTTTTGTCATGAAAAACCGATTTTTTTAGGTAGGAGCTATTGTGCATCCCCCCACTACACATCCGTGTATTCTCGGGGCGTGCTAAAACACACCGCTCCTGCCTGGGTATGGTTTGTATTTTCAGGTGGAGAAGTGAATGAGCATTCGGGCTAAAATCGTACTGATCGTGCTCCCTCTGATCATCGCGCCCCTCTTGATCACCGGGTATGTATCCTCCCTGTCGGCAAGAAACGGCATCACCAGAGTTGCAACCAGCCTGCTGCGCTTCAAACAGGAGGAGCTCCTCTCCTACGCGAGCAGCCAATGGTCCCTTCTGGTCTCCAACAACCTGGTAGGGAACGAGGAGTTCGTGGAAGCTAGCAAAGATGCAGTACAGTCCTTTGCTCGAAACATGGTACGCAGCGGCACGGAATTGATCCTGGCCGTTGATGCCGGCGGGAACCTGGTTATGGCGACCGGCGAGATTGAGCTGACTGCCGCTGAAACTCAGGTGGTGCAGGCGCTGCTGACGGAGGAGGCCTTCGGCTGGCAGCAGCTCGCCCTGGGGGGCAGCGAACGGGTCGCCCAGGTGGCTCCTTTCGAGGCCTTCGGCTGGTACATCCTGGTCACGGAGCAGCGAGAGGCTTTCTACCAGACGATCAACCAGATGTACCTGCAGACAGGTATCATCCTCTCGGTCTCCTCCGCGCTGGCGCTGGCTCTGCTGCTGGTCTTCTCCTACCTGTTGACCCAACCGTTGAAAAATGTGGTTGGGGCTATGCGGGATATCATCTCCACCAGCGATCTGTCAAAACGCGTAGAAGTCCTGTACAACGACGAGACGGGCGAGCTGGGTCACACCTTCAACCTCATGACCAGCGAGCTGGACAAGGCCAACGACCTGATGAAGGGCTACGCCCTACAGGCGGTCGTCGCCCAGCACAAGGAACAGAAGATCCGCAACATCTTCCAGAAGTACGTACCCAAGGCGGTGATCGACCAGTTCTTCGCCAGTCCCGAGCGGATGCTGGTCGGGGAGGACCGTATCCTGGCTCTGCTGTTCTCCGACATCCGGGGCTTTACCACGATCTCCGAACGGATGAGACCGAATGAGGTGGTGGAGTCCCTCAACGCTTACTTCGAGTTAATGGTCGACATCATCATGCGCAACCGGGGTGTGGTGGACAAGTACATGGGAGATGCCATCATGGCCTTCTACGGCGCTCCCGAGCGAACCCGCCACGAGGCTTCCGAAGCCATCCGATCCGCCTTCGAGATGCTTGAAGCACTCAAGGACTTCAATGTCTGGCAGACCCAGAGGGGCAGGCCGGAGTTTCGCATCGGGATCGGCATCAACTACGGAGTTGTCACGGTCGGCAACATCGGCTCGGAGAAGAAGATGGACTATACGGTCATCGGGGATATGGTGAACATAGGCTCCCGTTTGGAGGGGCTCACCAAGGTTTACGATCAACCTATCATCATCTCCGAATCCGTGGCAAAAAAGATCGAGGAGCAGTTTCCCTGCCGGTTGATCGACCGGGTGATCGTGAAGGGAAAAACCGCCGGCATCGGGATCTATACCTCCCGGAAAGAGCTCAGCCCGGAGGAGCAGCATGCCTGGCAGCTGCACGAGGAGGCGGCACGCCTGTTCTACGAGCGTAGCTTTGAAGACGCCGCCCGGCTGTTCCAGAAAGTCCAGGAGCTGCTGCCGGGAGACCGCTCGAGCGCGATGTTCCTCGAGCGTTCCAAATCCAACATCGCCAGCCCGCACCCTCCGGACTGGACCGGCGCCATGGCCATGACCGTGAAGTAAAAGGATTGCCGCTCGGGTCTTTTGCAGCTGGGGCGCTGGAACACCCCATCGGTGTACAGTGGCTGGGAAGCGGTCCGGTTCATGGACGAGTAGGTGAGATAGAGGATGAACGGATCTCAACCAAGAGTGAATTCGAATCCCTTTAAATAGTCTTCGTAGGTAACTGTGGATTCCACTCCGTATTCGGCGAGTAGATCGATGGCTTCGCTTATCGATAGATCAAGCTTCTTCGATAGAATTTCCAACGATATTTTGCCTTCCCTATAGCGGCTGATCATCAGGAAAGTCCACCCGTAGTCCAATAGCTCTCGCGCTACAGAGGAACGGTCTCTGTTCTCTGCTTTCGAAAGCTCATCGATGCGTTTCGTTTCTTTGTCCTTCAATCTCAGACTTATCACACTCATTGACTTACTCCCTTAGGCGCTGTTCCGCATCTTCGATGATCTTCTTGGTGTACCGGCCAATGTGCGAAAGCGCCTTGAGCTTTTCTGCAGCAATTTCTTTACTCAATCGTCCACGCGAGACAAGGATTAGCAGAATATGAATCGCTGTGACGAATTGTAGCCCCAATGCCTTGCAGACTTTTATTGCCTGACCATCATCAAGTGCCAGAGGTAACTCCTTTGTTCTCGCCAGCCAGATCGCTGAAGCTTCACCGTTACCTATCCTGAAATCCTCGATCAGTTTTTTAACGCCGCTTTCGCCAATCTCTGCTTGTACTGCAATACGCCTCTCCTGGATGAGCTGTTTGATCAGAGCTGCATCGAAGCTCAAAACTCTTTCAACTAGCGCGTCCAGTAGTCCAGGACCAGCGACTTCTCTACATGGGGTCTCACCAGAGCGACAAATTTCTGATGCTCCGGATGAGGCAGGTAAGTGTCCCGGTCTTGTTCTCTGCCGAAAGTAACCAGGAAGCAGTGGCTGAAGCCATTGGTTTTGCCTTCCGTACTGACATCGGTCCCCCACTCAAAATCCCGGATCTCCTCAATCTTTTCCGGAAGACCAGCGAAGGTCGCTTCGATCTCCCGAATTGTCTCTTCCTCAGTACCTGCTTTGAAACAAAACATCACAACGTGTCGCAGTACTCCATCCATTTGTATGCTCCTTCGGTGTCGATATGAGGGGGACTCTCCTACTGGGTCCAATCCTCAATGCGCAGACCAGGGACCGCACTGAATTCTTTGACATTATGGGTTACTAGGGTACCCCCATTGCCAAGTGTTGTGGCCGCAACAACCAGATCATTGGGTCCAATTACTCTCCCCGTAGATTCCAATTCAGCTCGGATAGTGCCATAGGCCATTGCTGATCTGCCGTTAAAAGCAACAATATGGAGAGGTGCGATAAACTCCTGTAACCTCTGAATTACCTTCTCCCGAGCGGTGCTCTTCGCCGCACCATAATACAGCTCAGCCAGTACGACCGACGGAATGCTGATTTCAGACGGTGTGTGGGATTCGATGTGCGACTGTATCTTCGGATACGTTCCCTTCAGGGCGTAAATACAGATATTCGTGTCAAGAAAGTAGATCACAGTTGCCCCCGAGATACGTCGATCCTGAAATCCAGCTCTCCGGGCTCTACCAAATCTGTTTCTCGCAAAGCTCCAAAAATTCGAGAGAAAGACTCAGGCCATTCATCTCTCAAGGCAATTTCAATTTTTTCGCGCACCCATTTGGAAATCGATACGCTACTCTCGGCCGCCGCACTCTCTATTTTGCGAAGTGTCTCTGAATCAAGATAGATTGTTAACTGAGCCATACGGTGCCCCCAGGATTTTAATATTCATGCCAATACACTCATAAGTTAACATATATGTGTAGATAGATCAAGGATTTCCGGCCAGGCCGTCGCACCCTTCCTTGTCGCAGGTGGTGCAGCAGCGAGAGAACCGGCTGCCTATGCCTCTAGATAGGGCCAGGTCCTCAAGCCGGGAACTTCAAGAAAGTGTCGATCAAAGGCAACCAGGACGGTACCGAGCTCGATGCAGTGAGCGGCGATTCAATGGCGACGCCCCCCCCCGAGGCAACCGTTTCTGGAGAAATCTTCCGCCGTGGATGATCCCTCTAATTTTCGAAGGCGGTGGAAAGGAGTTCTTTGGTGTAGGGATGCTCGGGATTGCTGAAGATCTTCCGGGCTTCACCCTCTTCCACGATCTTGCCGTCCTTCATGATCACGAGATCGTGGCAGAGGCTCTTCACCACCTTGAGGTCGTGGCTGATGAAGATGTAGCTCAATCCGTGCTTCGACTGCAGGCTCTTTAGGAGCTCGATCACTTGAAACTGGATCGTTCTGTCCAGGGAGGATGTGGGCTCGTCCAGAACGAGGATATCCGGTTTGAGTACCAGAGCCCGGGCCAGGGCGATCCGCTGCCGCTGACCTCCGGAAAACTCGTGGGGATAGCGGTGGCGGTGTTCCGGATCCAACCCCACCTCTTTCATCACGTCGACGATCCGTTTCTCCCGGCTCTGGGGGTCTCCGATCTTGTTGATGATCAAACCCTCGCCGATGATCTGTTCCACCGACATCCGAGGACTGAGAGAACCGAAAGGATCCTGAAAGATGACCTGCATGCGACGGCGAATCGGACGAAGCACCTTGGCGTCGATCTCGTGAAGGGGCTTGCCATCGAACCAGATCTTCCCCTCGCTTCTCTCCAGCCTGAGCAGGGCCTTGCCCAGGGTTGTCTTTCCGGATCCGCTTTCCCCGACAACACCGAGGGTCTGGCCTTTGCGCACCTTAAAGGTAACACCGTCCACCGCTTTCACATGACCCCTGGTTAGCCGCAAGATTCCCTTCTGGATGGGAAACCATACCTTCAAGTCCTCCACCGTGACGAGAGCTTCCCGTTCGGGATCTGAGGCGGGAGGCTCCTCCTTCGGTTCCGCCGCCAAAAGCTCCTTGGTGTAGGGATGGCTGGGAGCAGCGAAGATCCTCCGAGTATCGTCGGTTTCTACGATAACACCATCGTGCATCACCGCCACCCGATCGGCAATGCGGCGCACGATTCCAAGATCGTGGGTGATGAACAGCACCGACATCTCGAGCTGCCGCTGAAGCTCTTTCATCAGATCGAGGATCTGGGCCTGGATCGTAACGTCCAGGGCCGTAGTCGGTTCATCCGCGATCAGCAGCTTCGGCTCGTTGACCAGGGCCATGGCGATCATCACCCGCTGGCGCTCGCCTCCGGAGAGCTGGTGGGGGAAGGAGAACATCTTCTTTTCCGGGTCGTTCAATCCCACCCGCTTCAGCCAATCCAGGCTGATCGGACTGGCCTTGGAAGCGGATAACCCTCTGTGCAGAAACAGGGCCTCGTTGATCTGTTTTTCCACGGTGTGCAGGGGATTGAGGGAAGACATGGGCTCCTGGAAGATCATACTGATCTCGCTGCCGCGAACCTCGCGCAGCTGTGAGTTGTTCATCCCCAGGATGTCCCTCTGTCCGAATAGAATCTGTCCTCGGGGATAGGCGATAATGCTCTCCGGATACAAGCGAAGGAGGGCTTGGGCGGTCACCGTTTTTCCTGAACCGCTCTCCCCGACCAGCGCCAGAGTTTCATTCGGATAAATATCCAGGTCGGCGCCATGAACAACCTCGTCGAGCCGCTGACCCTTGCGAAATCCGATGTGAAGATTCCTGATGGATATCAATGATTCTGCCATAAGCCTAGTACGATCTCCGCGGGTCTAAAGCATCCCGCACCGCTTCACCGACGAATACCAGCATGGTCAAGGTGACGGCCAGTACGAGGAAGATGGTAATGCCCAGCCGTGGCGCCTGTAGATTCGTCTTGGCCTGGGCCAACAGCTCCCCAAGGGATGGGGAACCTATAGGCAGACCGAATCCCAGAAAATCCAGGGAAGTCAAAACCAGGATCGAGCCGCTCAAGGTAAAGGGCAGGAAGGTCAACGTGGCGATCATCGCATTGGGCAGGATATGCCTGAACATGACCCGGGCATTGCTCATGCCCATTGCTTTGGCAGCCAGGACGTACTCGAAATTCCGGCCTCTCAGGAACTCAGCCCGTACCACGCCGACAAAACTCATCCAACTGAACAGCAGTAGTATAGCCAGCAGCAGCCAGAAGTTTGGTTGTACAATGCTGGACAGGATAATCAGGATGTAGAGGGTGGGTATGCCCGACCAGACCTCCATGAAACGCTGGCCCAGCAGATCGATCCAGCCGCCGTAGAACCCTTGGACGGCACCTACAGACACCCCAATGATCGTAGAGAAGAAGGTAAGGATGAATCCAAACAGAACCGAGACCCGAAACCCATAAATCACCCGGGCCAAAACATCCCGTCCCCGGTCATCCGTGCCGAGCAGGTTTTCCCGGGTCGGCGGAGAGGGAGCCGGGCTGGGCAGGTCGTAGTTTATGGTGTCATAACTGAAACGGACCGGCGGCCATAGGATCCAGCCGTCCTCCTCGATCAGATCAATCACATAGGGATCACGGTAGTCCGCCGCGGTTTCGAACTCGCCGCCGAACTCCGTTTCCGCGTACTCCCTGAACAGGGGAAGATACAGACTTTCACGGTGGCGGATCAGGAGGGGAACATCATTGGCGATCACCTCGGCAAACAGGCTCAACACGAAAAAAAACAGGAAAATCCAGAGGGAAACGAATCCCCTCTTGTTGGCTTTGAATCGCTGCCAACGCTCCTGGTTCAACCTGCTCAAGCGGATCATTGCCTATGACCTTGTCTCTCTACAGCTGCCTGGATTCAAAATCGATCCGCGGATCGACCAGGGTATAGGTGATGTCGCTGATCAGCCCCAGCACCAGGCCCATGAGCGTAAAGATGTACAGGGTGGCGAACATCAATGGGTAATCTCTCTGGGTGGCGGCTTCGAATCCCAGCAAACCCAGTCCCTCGAGGGAAAACATCACTTCGTCGAGTACGCTGCCTGTAAAAAACATACTGATAAAGGCGGCCGGAAAACCGGCGATGATCAGCAGCATGGCGTTGCGAAAAATATGGCTGAAGAGCGTCTTTCTCTCGGTCAGCCCTTTGGCACGAGCCGTCATGACGTACTGTTTGTTGATCTCGTCCAAGAAGGAGTTCTTTGTGAGCATGGTCAGCGTGGCGTAGCCCCCGATCGTCAACGCTGTAATCGGCAGGGCCAGGTGCCAGAAGTAATCGGTGATTCTACCGAAAAAGCTCAACTCCTGAAAATTGGTTGAGACCAGGCCTC
>JAGLQP010000006.1 GCA_023136785.1 Spirochaetales bacterium | reverse complement strand
GACAAGATTTTCGCACTGGTTGAGGACATCGCAATCTTCCTTTTGAGTCGCAGCCGGAGGCCGCGATATGAATCCGCCCCTTGTTCGAAGACCCGAAGATCGGCTACACTCTTTAGGACTATGGCTGCCGAGGTACTTCTACGCACCGTGATGCTGGTCTGGATCGGAATTGGAGTGGGAACCTTCTGTCTGCTGTTCTTCGTGACCGCCCCGTACGGCCGCCACAGCCGCAGCGGCTGGGGGCCGACGATCTCCGCGAAGGCGGGATGGATCCTCATGGAGGCGGTGGCCCCCCTGGGATTTCTCTACTTCTTTCTCAAGGGAAATCAAAGCCCAAACCTGGTTACCGTCCTGTTTCTCGGTCTGTTCCTGCTCCACTATCTCAACAGGGCATTTATCTATCCCTTCCGTATGAAGAACGGCGAGCGGCCCATGGCGGTGTCCGTAATCGTCATGGGAGTATTCTTCAACTCGGTAAACGGGCTGCTCAACGGCCGTTATTTGAACCTGTTTTCTTTCCGATACACAACAGGCTGGCTTCTGGACATCCGTTTTCTCGCCGGGCTGGCCCTGTTCTTCTTGGGAATGTACATCAACCTCCATTCCGATGGCATCCTGCGCCTCCTGCGATCCGATGAAATCCCCGGATATAGGATTCCCAAGGGGGGAGCATTCGAGTTGGTATCCTGCGCCAACTACTTCGGAGAACTGATCGAGTGGCTCGGCTGGGCCTGCCTGACCTGGTCGCTGGCGGGTCTTACCTTTGCAATCTGGACCGCCGTCAATCTCATTCCCCGGGCCCTGGCCCACCACCAGTGGTACCGCCGGGAATTCCCGGATTACCCGGATAAACGCAAGGCAATCTTTCCCTATATCCTCTGAGGGGGCGGACCTTCATGCTCGCCCACTTTGAAGGAGACGCGCGCACCGTCATCACACCGTCAACCTGAGAGGAACTACAGCACAGCCTCCCACGACTCCACTATCCGCCGAATATCGTAGCTCGACTCCGCTTCCGCTCTTCCCCTGCGGCTCAGTTGTCTGCGAAGCTCACCCTGCTCCGCGATTTCCAGAAGGACCCGGCAGACCGCTTGAGGATCCGCTTCATACAACAAGCTTCCCTCCTCTTCCTGCACCAGGCTTCCCGGCACCAGGGTGTCCCGGTAGGGAAGGATTTCCTCGGGGCCTTGGATCGGAAGGCTCACCACCGGAACTCCGCAGGCCATGGCCTCGATCACCGGAATGCAAAAACCCTCCCATTCCGAGAGATTGAGGTACAGATCCATCAGATTGTACAGTTCAACCAGCTCCTGATCCGATCGTTGCTCCGCGATCACCTCGACTCGATCGGAGATTCCCTCCCGCGCAATCAGCGCCGGAAGATCCACTCCATCCAAAGACACGAGCCTGTCCGTCTTGATCATCAGCCGGGCGTTTTGCCTCGCCTGAGTGAACAGCGCGAAGGAGCGGACCACCAGATCGAAGCGTTTTCTTCTCGAATTGTTGCCTATACTTCCGACCACGAAGCACTCCCTCAAACCGTGAGTCCTCTTCAGCCGGCTGCGTAGAGGCTCAGGCTGAGGGGTGAAGCGCCGGCTGTCGACCCCGTGGGGAATGATCGGGCCGATTCTCGAACAACCGGCAAGGCGCAGGAAGGATTCGGTCTTCCCGGTCAGCGGGATGTACACCGGTTGTTCGGGCAGAGCCTGTCCGGGAACACGGGAAAACTGAGACCAGAGGAAACAGGGAATCCCGATCTCCCGCTTCTCGTAGAGGAAGGGAAACTGGTCGGGGTAGCCCAGGGCGATCACCGCCTCGGCGGCTGTACGTGCCACGACTTCCCCGAATCCCCTATGATCCTGTCCGCCGTTTTGCAGGCGCCATAGCGGATCGGAGGGGACGGCCACCCCCACCGTGCCCTCCGGAAAAACCGGACCACAGAGAAAGGTTTCCCGCCCCCGATGATTCCACACCGAGGCGAGCAGAGTCAGCTGGCGAAGGAACGAGGGTTTTCTGCTCAGAGGCAACCCCGAGAGCAGCAACAACGGACCGGCTCGTTTCACCCCGGCTCAGCCCTGTACACACACCTTCCTGCACGGAAAGTCATGTCGACCTCAAGACCGGGTCCGAGCAGAACCAGGTCGGCGTCCTTTCCCTGCTCCAGGCTGCCTTTGCGGTTCTGCAGCCCGAGGACGGAGGCGGGATTATAGGAAGCGGCACGGACCGCAGGCATCAGGCCGCATCCTGTGTGGGTGATGCAGCGGTCAATCAGTTCACTGATCCCCAAAGTGGTTCCGATCAAGGTGCCGTCGATATACCGGGCCGTACCGTTTTTCGACTCGTAGTCCAGACTATTGTACAGGTAACGCCCCTCCGGCAAACCCATAGCCTGCATGCCGTCGCTGATCAGGACCAGGCGCCCTTCGGTCAGCCACTGCACCGCCATCCGCAGCACCGCGGGATGAATATGGACACCGTCGGGTATCACCTGGGCACTCACCTCGGGCGATTCGAGTAAAGCCGGGATAGGCCCCGGGTCGCGGTGGTGCATCGGCATCATGGCGTTGAACAGATGGGTAACGTGGCGGATCCCCGCCCGAATTCCCGCCTTGGTCTGCTCGTAGTCGGCGGTGGAGTGGCCGAAAGAGGCTACCACCCCCGACGCCGGCAGCCGTCGGATCAGGGCGAGCGCCCCCGGGAGCTCCGGAGCAATGGTCATCATACGCAGACGCTTTTCGGTGAGCTCCTGGATCCGCTCGAACGTTCGATCCTCCACCTCACCCAGGCAGTCCTCCTGGATCATCCCTCGTTTGTCTTTGGCGATGAAGGGCCCCTCGAGGTGTATGCCGAGAAGCTCCGCACCCCTCTGGTCCCGGCTGCAGCCTCGGGCGGCGGTCCGAAGGTGACTGTTGTCGCCTTGGGGGCGATACACGGTAGTGGCCAGATACCCGGTCACTCCGAAACGGGCGCAGGTTCGAGAAATCGAGTCCAAGGCTTCCGGTGTTCCGTCAAGAACGTCTGCTCCTCCGGCTCCCTGGACATGGACATCTATGAAGCCCGGTACTACCGTCTTCCCGGCTGCATCAATCCGGGTATCGTAATCCTGGATCGTACGCTGGGCGGATATCCGCAGGATCTTGCCCTCGCCGAGCAGGATCTCGTGATTCTCCAACTCCTCGAAGGGAGTGATGATCCTTCCACCTGAAATTAGATATCGTTCCATCGTGATAGCGGAAGTGTAGAAAGTTCCCAGCCTCCTGGTCAATGGCACGGGATGACTTGAGAAGGCAGCCCGAGCCGCGGTAGAATGAGCTTCAAGTTGCCAGGTAACAGCACCGTGGAATACCCCGGGAGAGGAGCACCGATGAGCTCGAGGGTTGAACAAAGGGTTCTTGAGCGGACGGGACAGCGGATCGTCTACCCTCCGACTGAAAAGATCGGGGTGATCGTGGTGGATAGCTTTCCCTCCCTGGGAACACTGGCTGCGCTTCGCTTTGTCGAGTGGACTCAAGAAAATCCTGAAGGGTTGATTGCCCTACCCACCGGCAAGACTCCGGAGCATTTCATAAAGGAGGTGACCCGCCTCCTCGAAGGCTGGAAAAACAAAGAGGTTCAGCGGGAATTGGAGGAATGGGGCATCGATCCGGCACGGGTATGCGAGCCGGCCGGTCTTCACTTCGTGCAGATCGATGAATTCTATCCCGTCAATCCTCTGCACCACAACAGCTTTTTCCACTACGTGAATCGTTTCTATCTCGAGGGGTTCGGATTGGAACCCAAGCGGGCGCTGCTGATCGACTGCAGCCGGATCGGCCTTCCTCAGGGAAAGACCCTGGAGGAGGTTTGGGCAAATGACGAGGTGGACATAACGCTCCGTCATCGCATGGCCCGCAACAAGGATGAGAGGCAGCAGAAGGAGATTATCGAACGTATCGACCAGTGGTGTGTCGAATACGAAGACCGCATACGGGCTCTGGGAGGAATCGGCTTCTTCCTGGGCGGCATCGGTCCGGACGGTCACATCGGTTTCAACGTCAGAGGTTCGGATCTATACTCCACCACCCGTTTGACGACCGTCAACTATGAAACACAGGCAGCGGCGGCTGGAGGCCTCGGAGGAATCGAGGTTGCCAGGAAACGCCTGGTAATTACCGTCGGCCTGGCTACCATCACCTACAACCCAAACTGCACGGCCATAATCATTGCAGCCGGAGAGTCTAAAGCCCGGATCGTGGCCGAAGCCGTCCAGGAGGAGCGCCACGTTCGCTTCCCCGCCAGTTCCCTACGGGTTTTGCCGCACGCCCGTTTTTATGTGACCAGGGGAGCCGCCAAGGCTCTGCAATCCCGCCGGCTGGCCGAAATCGTCAAAGCACCCTCCCTGACAGATATCCAGATCGAACAGGTGGTGATCGATCTGGCTGTGAACAAACAGAAGAAAATCGAAGCTCTCAGCGAAGAGGACTTCAAGGACTCCCCCTTTGCAGCCCTGCTTATAGAGAGGGAGCACGGTTCCGTGCGGAAAATCTGCAGTCGCGTGGTTGAGACTTTGAAGAACAAGATCGCAGCGGGTACCCAAATTATGGGGGATACCGTCTTCCTCCACACCGAACCGCATCACGACGATCTGATGCTGGGATACCTTCCCTTTATCGTCCGCCACATCCGGGAACACTCGACACGGCACCACTTTGCCACTCTGACCAGCGGGTTCACCGCGGTGACCAATCTGTTCATGCTGCAGCAGTGCCGAAAGCTCAAGGCTTTTATCCGCTGCCCCGCTTTCCTCGAGTTGGAGGCTGCCGGGTATTTCGATCCTGCCAACGGAATCTTCCGCAACCGGGACGTCTGGCAGTATCTGGACGGAGTAGCGGCAGGATCACGAACCATGAAGGACGACGGGGAGATGCGCCGTCTGTACAGAAATCTGGTCGAGCTGTACGACGAGAGGGACGGCCAGATCCTCGTAGACCGCATCGAAGAGCTGATCAACTACTTCGAGACCCAATATCCCGGGAAAAAGGACCTCCAGTATATCCAGCGGCTGAAAGGCATGGCTCGCGAGTGGGAGGCGGACTGCCTGTGGGGATACTTCGGCTGGAGCGGAGAATCGGTATGCCACCTGCGTCTGGGCTTCTACAAGGGGGACATCTTCACCGAGGAACCCACGGTTAACAGAGATGTTGCCCCTGTGCTGAAGCTTCTCGAAGAGATCAATCCCGATGTGGTTACGATCGCTCTGGATCCTGAGGCCAGCGGTCCGGACACGCATTATAAGGTCCTGCAGACCGTTACCGAAGCGATCCGTTCGTACGAGGAAAAATCCGGACGGAAGGACATCACGATCCTCGGTTATCGTAACGTCTGGTACCGGTTTCACCCCAGTGAAGCGGAAATATTTGTTCCGGTATCGCTGAACATGTTCGCACTCCAGGAAAGTGCCTTCCTCAACACCTTCATCTCCCAGAAGGCGGCCTCCTTTCCCAGCTACGAACATGACGGCCCGTTCTCCGAGCTCGCCCAAAAGATCCAGGTCAGCCAATATCAGACTCTCAAGACCTGTCTGGGCAGGGAGTTCTTCAACGAGCATTCCAGTGCCTTGATCCGAGCCACCCGGGGAATGGTTTTTCTAAAGAGCATGAGCCTGGATGAGCTGTATCGACATTCCCAGGAGCTGCGCCGCAGCACCGAGAACCGCTGATCTGAAGCCCTGTATCAAGAGCTGCCCAGGCCGCCGAGCCAGGCCAGCAATCGGGAGCTTCTGCTCTGCACCCGGCGGGAGTCCTCCCGCAGCTTCCTTACAAAGGCGTTGCCTTCCAGGGAGCCCCGGACCGCTTCGAAATCCAGCTTCCCCTCTTCCCTGGATCCGTCGATTCCATATCCGATGTGGGAGTGCTCGTCGAATTCCTTTGCCGCATCGTTCTCCAGAATCGAATTGAGCTTCACGGCGTTCTCCCCGCCGACACGGATCAGCTCGGCCAGCTGCGGCGGCTCAAATTTCTCCCAGGTCATACCAAGGCGCTCCTGCATAACCCCGATGCACCAGTCCCACTCATATTCCCGGTAGCTGTCGTAGATCCGCCGCAGCCGGAGCTGGAGCTCCCCGAGGTCCTTTATGCGCCCCTCGGCCACCGATTCTACAATCTCATCGATCTTCTCGGCGGGAGCGAGGAGCCCGCAGATATCCCGCCATTTGCTTTGCCTCGGAAATGATTTCGAAGGCGCTATGGCCTTGCGGATATCCGCGACCGTTGCCCCGGGACAGAGAGGTTCCAGGCGTTCGGCCAGGCGCTCTCCGAGATACAGACCGATCCCCATCTCGTAGTAGCGGATGCCCATCTTGAGCAGCAAACGGCGTATATGCACTCCTCTGTAGACCACCGTTTCCTGCTGCTTGGTACTGCCTTCGGCCAAACCGCGGAGCACCTGCACCCCCATGATCATCTTACCCACCGTGTAGGGATTGAGAAGATCGAAATGGATCAGGTCCAGCTTGTCCGGGTCTCGCCGCCTGTCTCTATCCACCCATTTCTCCGCATCCCGGCGCGTGCCGATATTGAGAAGATTCATCGCCGGGGTAAGAAGGCTCCGGCCATTGCTTTCGGTCAGGTTGGAAAATGGCAGATCCGCCGTGTCTATATTTCCGTAGTGTTTGCCCACCACGGAGGTGAAGGCGCCGACCCGGGAAGGCCAGAACAGGTAGGAAAAGGAACCCGTCTTCACCCCCCTCTCGAGAACTCCCTGGTGCAGAGGACCGAGCTTGTACATATGATTGCTCTGGTTGGTTCCGCTTCCGGCATTGAAGAAGGACACATAACAGGCGATCAGCAGCGTGGACTTATGATGGGTCACCGAGTAGGGACCGGCGAACAGCGATACGGCTTCGCTGTGAAATCCTTCGCAGTTGGCGAAGAAGGCGCAGTTCTCGGCGGAGAACTGCTTCCCGATGCGGACCCCCTGCCCCACAAAACACCTCTCAAGGGTAGCCCCGGTGTCGACCCTAGCACCTGACAGGATGACGAACTGCCTGGCCACAACACCCACACCCACGTAGCTCGGATCCTCCGGACAGCCGGCGATGGTTCCCTCCTCCAATTCAAGAGCACCCTCTACGGTCACGGCGGCTCCAATCATTACGTTGCGCAGTCGGCCACAGTCCTCGATCCTGCTCCCCCTCTGAACTCTGCCCCGGTGGGATTGTTTACTGTCCGTGCAGGTTTGGATCAATGCCTCCAGGGACCGAAGAAAGCGGGATTTGTGGTGATACATCACCAGCAGGTAGGCAATCTGAGCGGAAAGCCCGTCGTAGATGGGAAGCTCCCGCCCGCCCGCTTCGTTCACTATTTGGATGCCCACTCCATTGGCAAAGGAGCTCATCCCCTCCACCACCAGGGCGCCAACATTTCGAACGATCACCCCCTCCTCGAAGTCGTAGTTCGCCGCAAAGCCTACCGAGTCTACGAAAACGTTGTCAGCAAACGTACAGTCGTGGACCCTGCTGTTGTACAAACCGCAGGGCACGGAGCCGCCCCCGGGCAAGGAAGCCGAACCGTCCAGCCGGCCGAGAAACACAGGACCGCTGAAAGACGTCTTTCTAACCCGCCGCGGATCGAAACCGTCCCTTACCTGGATCTGCCGCCAATCTTCAGCAGTGCAGCCCTGAGTCGTGAGGGTGGCTATTTCTGAGTCCGATAAGCTCCGGGATTTCATGCACTAGATGTTTAGACCGGGAAGGCTGTGGATGCTCTCCCTCTCGATATCTTTGAAGTAGCGTACGGTTCCCACTTTGAGCTCTTCTGTGGCGTCCTCGTCGCAGAGGATCATCGCTTTTCTGTGCAGCTGCAGCATCGACACGGTCCAGGCATGATTCACCCCCTCTTCTACGACTTTTTGAAGAGCGTGGGCTTTGGAATGGCCGCTCACGATAATCAGGATCTCTCGGGCATCCATTACCGTGCCGACTCCCACGGTGAGGGCTGTTTTGGGCACTCGGTCTACATCGCCGTCGAAAAAGCGGGAGTTGGACAGTCGGGTATCGTAGGTCAGGGTCTTGATCCTGCTGCGGGAGGAGAGAGAGGAGTAGGGTTCGTTGAATGCTATGTGGCCGTCGGGACCTATCCCGCCGAGGAACAGCTGGACGCCGCCTACCGATTCGATCTTTTTTTCGTAGCCCTCGCACTCCGCTTCCAGATCCGCCGCATTCCCATTCAGGATGTTCACATTCTCCGGGGCGATGTCTATGTGGTCGAAGAGGTGATGATGCATGAAATAGTGGTAGCTCTGCGGATGGTCTTCCGGCAAACCCACGTACTCATCCATGTTAAAAGTAATCACATTGGCAAAACTAACGGCCCCCTGACGGTTGAGATCCACCAGATGCTCGTAGGTCCCAACAGGGGAGGATCCCGTAGGCAAACCCAGAACAAAAGGCCTATCCTTGGTCGGTTTGAACCTGTTGATCTTACCCACGATACAGTGGGCCGCCCATTTGCTAAGGACGGCATAATTTTCATGAATGATGATTCTCATCTTTCCTTCCTTTCAAGGTTTTCCAGAACGACACGGGCATCTGCAACCACAGCGCCCCGTCCTTGTGACCGGACAAGCAAAGGATTTATATCCAGTTCGGCTATCTCCGGCCGCTGCCGGGCCAGCTGACCGACCCGCTCGATGCAGGTCAGCAGACTTTCGATATCCCTCGGTTCCCGGCCGCGGACGCCGGAAAGCAGGGGAAAGAGCTTCAGCGACTGTACCATGGCCCGGGCTTCTCCGCGGCTGAACGGGGCTACCCGAACGACAAAATCCCTAAAAATCTCCACGTAAATGCCGCCGATTCCCACCAGGACAACGGAACCGAAGGAGGGATCCTGTTTGATACCGATAATCACTTCCTCCCCATCGCCGGCCATCTTCTGTACCAGCACCGCCTCCACCCGGGCGCCGGCGACGGATGAACGGACACTCTCGAGGATACCCTGATATCCCCTCCGCACCTTCTCCGCCGAATCAAGCCCTAGAAGAACGCCGCCTGCGTCACTCTTGTGGATCACATCCTCGGAGACGACTTTTAATACAATGGGAAAACCGATCTCGCCGGCCAACGCGGCCGCCTCCGCCTCGGAACCGGCCAGACCATAGGGAAGCAGGGGAATCCGGTAGGCATCGAGAAGACGGAAGGACTGGTCCATGGACAGTTTTTTTCCCCCCTCCTCCCGTACTGTAGCAAAGATTTGATCCGCCCTGTCCATATCCACATCATCGTAGAGGGTGGGCTGCCCCGGATCCCTGTCTCTGAGCTCGGCGAAAAGACAGGCTTGAGAGAAAGCCTGGCACATATCCTCGGGCAGAGAATAATGTGGAATATGATGACGCTGAAGGATCTCCACCCCCTCCGAGACGTCCGCCTCTCCCATGAAGGAAGTGTAGAGAGGCTTGGGAAACCGCCTGCCTATAGAACAGAGCTCTTCGGCGATCGAGCGAATATCGGTCATGGACTGAGGAGTGAGAATCACCAGAGCTCCGTCTACCCCATCGTCGCCAAGGATCGAGGATACGGCGGCGCTGTAACGGTCCTTTTTCGCATCGCCGATCAGGTCTACGGGATTCTTCAGGTTTGCTGTATGGGGAAGGCTCTTTTTCAGGATATCCGCGGTCTTCTCCGAAAAACGGGCCAGCGTCAATCCTTCGTGCACCGCCCGATCCGTTGCCAGAACTCCGGGTCCACCCGCGTTGGTAACGATAGCGACCCGTTTGCCCTCGGGGATCGGCTGGTAGGCCATGGATATGGCGTAGTTGAACATGTCTTCTATGGTCTCGCAACGGATGATCCCTGCCTGGCGAAAGGCGGCATTGCATACCTCATCGCTTCCCGCCAATGAACCGGTATGAGAGGCCGCTGCTGTGGCTCCCTCCGTGGTACGCCCCGACTTGAGGATCAGCACGGGCTTACCCCGTTCGGAGAGTATCTCCTGCACTACATCCATCAGGGCTTTGCCCTCGGTGACCTCTTCGAGGTAAAGAAGGATCACCCTTGTCTTAGGATCGTCCTTGAGGTAGTAGAGAAGATCGATCTCGGAAATATCCGCCTTGTTGCCAAAACTGACAAACTTCGAGAAGCCGATATTCTTGGCCAGGGCATAGTCCAATACGGCGGTGCAGAGGGCTCCGCTTTGGGACAGGAAGGCGATGTTTCCCTGTGCAGGCATCTGTCGGGCGAAGGAGGCGTTGAAGCTGCATTCCGGATCCGTGTTGATCACACCGAGACAGTTGGGACCGATGAAGGAAACTCCATACTCATCGGCGATCGCTTTGACCTCCTGCTCCCGTTTCATTCCTGCCTCCCCGATCTCCCGAAAGCCGGCGGAAATGATAATGGCCGATTTGATCCCCTTCTTGCCGATCTGCTCCATGGCGAGGTGGGCGACCGTGCTGGGGAACACGAGGACGGCCATGTCGAGGTCGTCATCGATATCGATCACATACTTGTACGCCTTCACCCCGGCAACGGATTTTTCTCTGGGGCTGACCGGATACACGGTTCCCTGGAAGCCGTCTTTGAGAATATTGTAGAAAATATCGAATGGAACCGTACCCCGACCGCGATTGGTGCCTACCACGGCCACAGATCGGGGATAGAAGATTCCGTGGACCTGCTCCCGACTTTTACGCTTCCCCAAGAGATCACCTCTGCGTCGCTAGGGCACCGGCAATGAACTCTACAGCACCGTCGACTGTCTGGATCTCGAGAGCCGCGGCTTCATCCATTTCGATTTCAAACTCCTCCTCGAAGGCAGCCACAAACTCGAGGCTCTGCATGGAGTCGGCCCCCAGGTCGAAGACGAAGTTGGCGTCAGCCGCTACCTCCTCCTCCGCTATCTTCAATACTCCGGCGATAACCTTTCTGACTCTGGACTGGATCTCCCCTCGTTCCATGATCACCTCCCCTTTCAGGTATACCAGTTTCCAGTTGTTCTGCCAAGGCAACGCCTGCGGGCCACGCTCACTTCGTTCGCCTGGCTCGGTGGCTAACGCCCAAGATGGCTTGCAGTGAGCGGGACAGGCGTATTAGGATTCTAAAGCTTATGAGGAGACGCAACCTGAGCCCCGGAGAGCTCGGCCGTGCCCGGGGATTATTCCTACTATTTGCCGTTCTCAACGTCATCGCCTTTACCCTTCTCAGCGGCAACATCATCACTCTCTATGCTCTGCGCCTGGGGGCTGGAAATCTGTTGGTCGGCGTTCTCTCCTCGTTCATGTACTCGGCCTATATTTTTCTCTTTGTCGGTCGGCGGATCGCGCCCAAATGGGGGATGATTCGCCTGATGGGCAGGTTCTGGATGCTCCGCTATCTACTGATGCTGCCCATCCTGGCTTCTCCTTTTTTCGCTGCCAGGGGATACACCGAGCTCACCTACGCACTCATCATCTTCAGTATATTGGGCTTCAATACCGCCAGAGGTATAGCCATTGCAGCCTACAACCCGATAATAGGCGAGATCGCCGCGGAAAAGGATCGGGGAGCCTTCCTTGCCCGTGTGCAGGCGATTCAACATTCCGTCGTTCTGGCCCTGGCCGTGGCTATGGCCCTGTTCTTGGGTAAAAACGCACCGCTGTATATTTACTCCCTGTTTATCCTTACAGGAATCGCCACCGGATTGATCGCCGCTTCGACGATTTTTCGTTTTCCCGAGCCTGTTAAGTCGGAACAGCCGCAACAGCGGAATCTTCTCAAGAGATTGCGAGAAGCCATCTCTCAGCGTACATTCCGTACCTTCATCCTCCTGTACTTCTTCACGACTCTGCTCATCTATATGGCAGCGCCGTTTCTGGTCGTGTACTTCAAACGCAGCTATCATCAGCCGGACAACGTAATTCTGTTCTTCCTTGTTTTCGGTAGTGCGGGGGCTGTTCTGATGGCCCTGGTCAGCGGGTTCCTGATCGACAAGATCGGCGCCAAGCCGCTGTATTTTCTCTTCTTCGCTGTTTTGACCCTCGTGCTCATCCCCATGGTCGTTTCTCCGCCCTTTACAACCACCTGGGGCGTCCGGGTCTTTGCCTGTTTGGTCCTGCTGTTCTTCAATTTGGGGCAGTTCGGCATCCTGAACGCGGGACAGACCTACTTCCTGGCCGCTATTAAACCGGAGGATCGTCTGGACCTGGGCGTGATTTTCTTCACGACCCTAGGGGTCGCCGGAGCCCTCGGTTCTATCCTCGGAGGCATTGTTCTTCAGAGCATCGAAGGATGGCTCTCCGGTTCTTCCCTTGCAGCCGAAGATCTGCAGACGCGGGTTTTCCAAATCTACTTCGGCGCTGTGGCACTGCTCTCCCTCATCGCATTGCTCTTCCTCAATACCATGGAAAACCTCGGCGCCTATCCGATCCGTGACGCGGTGGCGGCGATCTTCTCTCCGAGAGATCTGCGGGCGATCAGCCTGACCCATCGGCTCAAACGGGTCCAGAGTGTGGCCGAAGAGAAGCAAACCCTGAAGGCTATGGGGGAAGCTCATTCGGGGCTGTCCCGGTCGGATGTTCTTTCCCGGCTGCGCTCTCCCCGTTTCACCATCCGCACCGAAGCACTTCAGGCCCTCGCCGACCTGCCCCTCGATCAGGAGGCGGTGCAAGCGCTCATCTCCGAGGTTAAAAACCACTCCTACACCACCGCCTATCTGGCCGCCGACATCCTGGGCAGTCGCAAGATCGTTCAGGGAGTGCCGGTGTTGCGAAAGAGCCTGGAATCCAATGACTTTTTCCTCCAGGGAAAATCCATGGTCGCGCTGGCCAGACTGGGAGACCGGCCGAGCATAGCGGCGATTCGAGAAAACCTGAGTGCGACCACGAACCCGAGGGTCATCATTCACGGAGCCTCCGCCTTGGAACTGTTCAGAGATGTGGAATCGATCCCGATGCTGCTCAACAAACTCGGAACCAAGATGCAACCGTATGTCCGGGACGAGATCATCCTCTCACTGGCCGGTATACTTGGATTCGGCGAATGGTTTTATCCCGTGTATGCCGGCTTTCTTGAAAGTGCCGGCACCGGAATTGCCCTGCTCGGTGATTTTGTGGCGGAAGCGGAGATCCCTCGGATTCCAAGGGATTTGCTGCAGGAGCTTCTGTCCCTATTGCCCCAGCGGAATAAATCCCTGTTTTCGGCGCTGGCGGTGAAGCTGCTGGAAACCGTCGAGATCACGATGGAAGAGAGGAGCGTCAGCGGCTCCCTGTCCAGCGCCGTGGTAGATCCAAAGTTGATTCGACTGGAACGTTTTCTATTTCTTGTGACCGCGACCATTATTTGGAACGCCTGCCGTCCGAGCTAGCGGGAAGCTTCACCTTCTGCTCACGCGGCGGGATGAATCATGGCTGTTTGTCCGTTGGTTTGAATACTACGGAAATTCGTTTCCGACCATCCATCTTTGTAACCAGGGAATCCTCGAATCGGAGGTGAACCAGATGCTCGCTTCTATGGGCCACCTTGTGAGAGCGCAGCCACTCCCAGTCGATGAAATTGGCGGTGGAGTTGAAGGGAATGTCGAAATAGCCGATGTTCATCGAAGTTACGTTGTGAAAGAAGTGAGACCCGAGGGAAGGATCGACCTTGAAATCGGGCAGCTCCGCTTCCACGATGACTTTCACATTGGAGATGTGGTTCCAGTTTACCGGGATACCCAGCCATGGATCACGGCTTCCCCACCGACCGGGGCCGATGAGTATGTAGCCGCGGTCCTCCTGCTTCATCAGACTATTCAACTCTTCGATCTCTCGAGTCATCTCTACAGTACGGGTCTTGTCGAAGCGTTCGGGGTCGACAAAGATGATGTCCTTGAGACCGTCGATCCTCCCGTTTCCCATGGCCCGATCGGAGTATAGAACCAGCTCCTCTCTTCTGACCTCCGACAGGTCCAGGTTGTACTCCTCCAAGTCTCCGAGAAGCGGTTTCATCTGGAGAATGTAGAAGTTGGGCTTTCCGTTTCCCGCTTTGTTTAGATCCACGGCAAACTCGATTTCCACAGGAGTGCCCATGGCCCCCTTCACGATGTCGAGAACCACTTCCAACACCTTGGCGAGAGGAAAGTAGTCGTATTTCAATATATAGGCGAAGTTCACGATTCGCGGACCCGGCAGCTCGTCCCCCACCTGCAGGCGGTTGTTCTGATAATCCCAGGTGGAAACGCAGTACTGGAGGGCTCCGTGTTCCTGAGCCTCCCCGACTGAAAGACGGCTCAGGGTGGCGTCGTCCCCCTCGATCAGGTTTACGTGGTCTTCCATCATATCGATGCCGTAGAACTCCTGCTGGCTGAACTCCAGCTGCTCCTCCGGGGAGACGAAATCGATCTTTGGATAGTGGGGACAGAAACGAAAGGCCTTCTCGCCGTCGATCACGTATTTGCCGAGACCGATGCCGATCACGGAGATCCCGTCCTCCGGTTTGAGATAGGCCACGGGATAGTAGTTGTAGGATTGGGCGACCCCGGAAAAGTGGGGATAGAAGTATTGACCGTGGCGACTTCCAACCACCTCCTGGATTAAAACAGCCATCTTCTCCTCGTCCGTCTTGTAACTGATCGCGTCGAAATAGGCCCGGGCGGACTCGGAAAGAATCGAGGCGTAGACCAGCCTGACCGCCTCCTCCAGATGCCGCAGGCGCACATTGAAATCCGGATGGTTGTTGGGCAGCAGGAAGGTATCGTAGATCCCGGCGAAGGGCTGGGACAGGGAATCCTCGAACATCCCGGAAGAACGCACAGACAGAGACCCGTTGGAGTACTTCAGGTAGCGCCTGAGCTTGTTCCGCAAGCCTGGAGAAAGATCCACCGCCAGGAAGCGTTCCTTCACCTCTCTGTAGGCCACGGTCCGGGTGAAAAGCTCAGTCAGGCCGTTTTGTTCGATGAAGAAATCGTACTCCTCGGTACCGATCACCGCAGTCTGGGGAATGCGGATATTGACATCGGAGATGATCGTATTGAGGTCGAAGTTCTCAATCATCAGATGCAGGAAAGCCATGCCCCGTCCTTTTCCCCCCAGTGACCCTTCACCCAGACGAAGCACGTGGTGAACTTCATCAAGGAGGGACTCGTCGAAGGGCACCACCTGGCCCCGGGTCTTGTTCTGCTGTACCTCGTCGTGTACTTCAATGAGATGCTGCCTCAACCCGGCGGTAGAGGGAAAGTCACTGACCTTGACAGGCTGCAGCTCCTTGGCGATCTGAATCTCCCCGCGGGCCATGAGCCAGCCGGAGAAGTGGTTGCGGTTGGCGTGATACACGAGGGATTCGTCAGGCACTGTGAACAGCAGGTCTTTGAACTCCTCCATACTGCGGGCTCGGCCGATGGGTTGACCCTTGCGGTCCCGGAACACGAAGTCCCCAAAACCCAGATAGCGGAAGACGAAGTCGGTCAGCTCCTTGGAGAGATTCTCGGAGTTCTTGTCTATGTAGCTGGCATTCAGTTCCTTGGCCTTGCCCGCGTTGATCGGATCCGAGGACTGAAGCAGGATGGCCAGATCCGGAACCCGATCGCGGACATAGTTGATGAGCTTCATCCCGGCCTGGTCGTCACGCCTGCCCTCTACGGAAAACTTCATGTCCGTGATCAAACACAGGAGATAGTCCTTGTATTTCTCGATGATGCCCTGAGCTTCCTCGTAGCTTTCCGCCATCAGCACCTTGGGACGGGCTCTCATGCGAAGCAGCTTCTTCATATCGACGAGGTGCTCGTCGCTGATGATTCGCTGAGTCTGCTTCATGATTTCTGTGTACAGCAGAGGCAGGTAGCGGGAGTAGTAGCGGATCGAATCTTCCACCAGCAGGATCACCCGGACCAGACCGATCTTGGTGTCCTTGACCGCGTTTCGTTTGTCTTCGATGTACTTGATCATGGCCAGGAAGATCTTCGAATCCCCGTTCCAGACGAAGACCTTGTCCAGCGAAGCCAGGCGTTCTTTTTTCTCGGCGATCAGGGAAATCTCGGTGTTGTCGTTCAGCAGCAGCAGGATCGCGATGTCGGGATTCCCCTCGCGGATGCGCTTGCTCAGCTCGAAGGGGCTGATCTCGTCGATGCGCATGGTCAGGATCACCATGTCGAAGGAACGAACTTTAAGGATTTCGATCGCTTCTTCGCCGAAGGAGACGCTGGTGATGCGGGGAGCGGTGGACAGATTGAGCTGGTGATACTCCCCGAAGATCTTCTCGGTTAGCTTGTCCTCCTCCTCGAGGATGAAGGCGTCGTAGATCGTCGCGACCAGCAGGATCTCCCGGACCCGGAACTGCATCAGGTCGTGGTAGATGTCGTTGTCGGTCTTGTACTGCTTGACCAGCTCCGAAAGCCGTTCCCTGAATTGAATTTCCATTGGTATCTAGCATAAACAAAAACGACTGCTGCGCCAATAGGGATACGAGGTACGGCTTGACGCCTGCTCGACCCTGTATTGCTGTTTGTAATACAGAGGATAAGTATATGACCACAATACGGTTACCGAAGGAACACGAGACCAGATTGAGCCAGATCGCCAAAGAAGAAAAAACTACCTCAGGGACTTCAAGGGACACCTGATCACTACGTGGCCTGTAATCACAGAACTCATGCAAAGCTTGAACTTCAGCCGTACAGGTACAGATTGATTTTCTGACATGGGTGAAGCGGAGAGCCTTGACCATCGTGGAGCTCCGCCTGGAACATATTGACAGGCTGATCGAACTGGTTG
>JAGLQP010000599.1 GCA_023136785.1 Spirochaetales bacterium | reverse complement strand
TGTTTTCCAGCGGTACCCTGTGGGTAACGATCGGTTCAAGCGCGATCTTTTTTTCCGACATCAGCTCGACGGCCCTGGATACATGCTCCGGTCTTGAATCGGAAGAACCGACGAGTCTAATCTCACCGTAATGTAATACCCGGCTGTCGATCGTCATTTCTGAGGATCCCTTGGCAAGACTGGCAAACAAGCTGACAGTGCCGCCCTTGCGCACGTACTTCAGGGAATCTTCATGAGCCTGGCGTGTCGGTGCGCACACGATTACAACGTCTGCCCCGATATTACCGCTAAGTTTTTTTACGATGGCCAAGGGATTATCGTGCACACCATCGATTATGGTGATATCCTCTATTTCACGTAGCAGGGACAATCTCGGTTCCGACCGCTGAATAATTAAATTGTCATCCGTGGGTACAGGTTCGGGGCGGTCTTCCACCCTTATCTCACCCGGACCGTAATAGACTGCTGCTTTCAAATACACCCCTTTCAGTGGATTATTGCCAGATCGGTTGTCTTATATCGCGCTGACATTTCGCCCTCCCTAGAACATTACTTTAGGTTGTGGGCGCGGGCAAAAGTCGGCCTCTTTGACAATCTGACCGTACTTAAATGGATTGATAATACCACAACCCCCTCTTTATTTCACCTGAGCGTGTGACACCATTTGGTGTAGCACTAAATGGTGTAATAACCAATTACGGTAGGTAAGACGAAATATCTCTGCTCAAAGGTTCTTATCCCGAAGTGCTTTCGCTTTCTCCAGGAGATGCAATTTCTGCCGCCAAGAGCCCCAAATCATGGCCCAAACATGTTCAGGATCGTTGGAAACAAATTGGCCTTTTTCGATGCTGTGAAGAAATTTGGAACCTACTCTCTGAATCTCTGAAATTCACATCCGTCGAGGCCACATTTTCAGCTCAACCTGATAGTCTTGCTGTCACCACCTGCCCTTGATGCCGGAGATGCCGAAAGCCTTCAGGCTCAGTCTTTGGATGAATCGGTTGAAATTGGATTCCCCTTTTTTTATCCGTTGAAAGTTTACCCCGATTAAACCCTGCTTACGAAAAACCACCTGAACGGACATCGGGAACTCTTCGTTGTCGATTCGCAGGACCGCGTCGTCGATTACTACATTGGGTTCAAGTTCCGGAGCGATTCCGGTATCCTTCGAGCGAATCGCCGCCCCGATTTCGGACACGTTCACCAACTCGAAGGTATGGATCTTGTTCGTTGCTTCAATGGGAATGGTGAGCGCTCCATCGAAAACCTCGCCGGTGTAGAATCTTGGGTAGACCCGCTTTCCTTCAGCCCGCAACTTCCTGTGGATGATATCGTAGACACGTTTTAAGTGAAATTCAGGGAGAAAGGGCTTGATAATGATCCCTGAAACCCCCAGAACCAGGGCTTCGTTTGCTTCTTCCAGGGTGATGGTGCCCGCTAGGAGAATAATCGTGATCTTCTTTTGAGCAAGCCGCAAGCCCGAAGCCACGATCTTCCACATCCTGGCCAGCTCGTCGATGTCCATAATGACATAATCCGGGTG
>JAGLQP010000598.1 GCA_023136785.1 Spirochaetales bacterium | reverse complement strand
ATCAAGCTCCTGCGCGTACTGCAGGAGAAGGAGTTCGAACGGGTGGGCGGAATCGCCACCATCAAGGTAGACGTACGGCTGATCGCCGCCACCAACATAGATCTGGAAGGTCGCATCACGGAGGGGAAGTTCCGGCAGGAGCTGTACTACCGCCTCAATGTCTTTCCCATCCACATTCCGCCGCTTCGGGAACGAAAGACGGACATCCTACTCCTTGCAGATTATTTCGTAGAGAAGTACGGCAAGACCAGCCACAAGGACATGCGCCGGATCTCCACGCCGGCGATCGATATGTTGATGGCCTATCACTGGCCGGGTAACGTCAGGGAACTGGAGAACTGTATCGAACGGGCAGTACTGCTGAGTAGAGACGATGTCATCCACGGGCATCATCTGCCCCCAACCCTGCAGACCGCCGAGGCCAGCGGCACTGCCTTTAAAGGCAGGCTGGAAACCGCCCTGGAAAACGTAGAGCAGGAACTCATCCTCGATGCCCTCAAGTCATCCCGAGGCAACATGGCCAAGGCAGCCCGTGGACTCGGTATTTCGGAACGCATCATGGGACTGCGGGTGAATCGGTACGGGATCGATCCAAAACGCTTTCGACGCTGAACGCCTCTGGTCCTACATTTTCGTAGTGTTTTGGACAATGATCCTACCTGTGGGTGGGATTTCATCCATGGGATCGAAAGCGGGAAATAAAGCAACTATCTACCGTATATGCACTTAGTTGTTTTAAGTTCATCTGGCACGCAAATTGCTAGATCTATCTTATAACATCTCGACGCAGTACTACCGGTAAGGAGCAAATAGAATGGCAGACAATGGAAAAGCGAAAGAGGTTATCGATCTCGTCGCCAAAGAAAATATTCGGGTCGTGGACCTGCGTTTTATGGATTTCCCCGGTCTTTGGCAGCACTTCACGGTTCCGGCTCGGGAGCTGGACGTGGACTCATTCGAGAGAGGTTTCGGTTTCGACGGGTCGAGCATCCGGGGCTGGCAGAGCATCAACGAATCGGATATGCTGGTCAAGCCCGTCGCCGAAACAGCCTTTATCGATCCCTTCCTGGCCGAAAAAACACTCGTGCTGATCTGCAACATCTGCGATCCGATTACCGGCGAGGATTACACCCGGGACCCCAGGCATATCGCCATCAAAGCGGAGAATTACCTCAAGCAGACCAAGCTGGCCGACACCGCCTATTTCGGACCGGAGGCGGAGTTTTTCATCTTCGACGACATCCGTTTCGATCAGAACGAACATGAGGGCTACTACCATATCGATTCTGTTGAAGGGCGCTGGAATACCGGCCGGGTTGAGACGCCGAACCTGGGCTACAAGCCTCGGTACAAAGAGGGATACTTCCCGGTTCCCCCCACCGACAGCCAGCAGGACCTGCGCACCGAGATGATGCTGATTCTTGAAAGCATAGGAATCGAAGTCGAGGCGCAGCACCACGAGGTAGCCACGGGAGGTCAGGCTGAGATCGATATGCGCTTTTCCAGTCTGGTCGCAATGGCGGACAAGCTGCTGAAGTACAAGTA
>JAGLQP010000597.1 GCA_023136785.1 Spirochaetales bacterium | reverse complement strand
TGTTCGATTCAGACTATTCTGTTTGCGATGATCCTTTGAACCCGTTCCAGTAGAACAGGACCCCCAGATAGTGTCTTGGATCTTCCTCCAGCCCCCGGTACATCTCCGCCGCCCGGGAGAAGGGGACCCTGTGGGTGATCAATGGCTTCACATCGATCCGCCTCTCCGCCAGAAGTTGCATGAAGAAGCGTCTTTGAACACCGTCGGTCCAGCGGTCTCCGACTTCCGCCTGAGCCGGCAGCACCGATCCGTGAGCACCGAGAATCTGCAGACCCTTGCTGTGGATGTGGTCGTACAGACGCAGAGACAGGGTCTTGTGGGGGCTACTGAGCACGGCGATCTTGCCACGAACCCGGGCGACCTCGCAAGCCTGGAGGAAGGCATCCGGGTGCCCGCTGGCCTCGATGACATGATCGAAACCGGCCAATCTGTCCCCAGGTCTGCCCTGGGCGCGGAGAACAGGGTCGCCAGGTTCCACGGCAAGGATGCCCGGGCTGCGGGAGACGATCTCTCTTCGCTCAAGCAGCGGGTCGACGGCAATCACCCGGCCGGCTCCGGCCAACACCACCAGACGGGCGACGATCTGCCCCACCAGGCCCAGGCCGAAAACCACAACCGTATCGCCGAACTGCGGGTGCAGGACCCGGGGAGCCGTCATGGCAATCGATCCCAACTTGGTGGTAACCGCCTCTTCATCGGTCACCCCTTCGGCGATGGGTACCAATTTGTAGTCCGCGGAGTCCATGCCCAGGTGGCTGCAATGGGAGTTCCACACCCCCGGCCCTTCGGCCACCACCCGCTGTCCCACCTGGACCTGGGTGACTTTCGTTCCCACCTCTACAACCCGGCCGCAAACCAGGTAGCCCGGCACGCTGGGAAATCTCAGCCAGGCCGGGGGATCCTTCAACCCGGACTTGGAGTGGGTTCCGGACAGGGCGGCCAGCTCCGTACCGGCGGAGACCAGGGAACAGGTCGTTTCAATCAGGACTTCCCGCGGCTGCAGCGGTGCATCGATAGTCCCCGATTCAATCTCTACGATTCCTCGACCAGTGAAAACGATCCTATCGACTTGCATTTCATTCACCTCAGGAGGATAGTATACCCATGAAAACTCGCTTCGCTCCAGGAGATAAATATGGCTGACAAGCGCTACAACGTCCTGCTCATCAGTTCGGATCATCACCGAGGAGACGCCTTTAGCATTCTCGACCACCCTGTGGCCTTCACCCCTCATCTGGACAAGCTTGCCCAGCAGGGGATCCTGTTCCGGCGGGCCTATTCGGAGTGCCCGGTCTGCATCCCCGCCAGGATCACCATAATGACCGGACGCCGGCCGGGGACAGACGATGCTTCAACCGGCTATAACTACTACGAGGAATGCTCCCCGATCCGTCATGAGCAAACCCTGCCCCGGTCTTTCGCTCGGGCCGGCTACCAGACCCAGGCCATCGGCAAGATGCACTTCTTCCCCCAGCGCTGCCGCTACGGATTCGACAGCACGATCATCGAAGAGGAGGGCCGCCTGCTGCCGGGGCTCCACAGGGACG
>JAGLQP010000596.1 GCA_023136785.1 Spirochaetales bacterium | reverse complement strand
CAACCTCCCTGTGTGGGCCAGATGTACCATCTTGTCGACCAGCTCCTCCTGGGAGATGTCTTTTTTCTCGAAGATTCCCGCCACGGAGCCCCGGTCCAGGATGTAAAAGCGGTCCGCCACAGGGTACACGTAGTAGATGTTGTGGCTGATGAAGATGGCTGATTTTCCTCGTTTTTTTATGTTGGCCACAAAGTCCAGAACCTTGTTTGTTTCTGAAATGGACAGTCCCATGGTCGGCTCATCCAGGATGATCAGATCAGCCTGGAAGTACAGAGCCCTGCCGATGGCGATCCCCTGCTTCTCCCCGCCGGAGAGGTATTTGACAACAGCGTCGTTGGAGATCGCAGTAGAGGTGAATCCCATCTGTTCCCGCAGGATCTTTTCCGTTTCGGCCCGCTGCTCCTTGACGTTGAGAAAACCTAACCGCGTAGTGAGCTCCCTACCCATGAAGATATTCGTCCAGAGGTTCTGCTGCTCGCTCAAGGCCCGTTCCTGATAGACCGTTTCTATGCCCAGCTCCCTGGACCTCTTCACCGAGTGGATGGTTATCTTTTCTCCTTTGTAGTAGATCTCCCCGCCATCCGGCTGGTGCAGTCCGACCAGGATCTTGATCAGGGTCGATTTGCCTGCCCCGTTGTCACCGACGAGGCCAACGATTTCATTGTATCCTACTTCGAAGTTGATCCCATTCAGGACCTCTACCTTGCCGAAGGACTTGCGGATGTCCGTCATGGAGACGAGCTTCTGAGTGGAGTTTTTATCAGCCATCTCGATCCATTTTCTTTTTAACGGATTTGCTTCTGCGCCAGCGGTGCTACGAAATCGATGTTGTTTTTGTCAATCAGAGCGGCGCCGGTGTCGATATGCAGACCCGAGAAGCCGTATTTTTTGGCCAGGCAGACCTGTAGAATGGACAGGTAGCCCTGCAGCCAGGGCTGCTGGTCCAGCACCACGCCGGTGTAGCCCTTTCTAATTGCGTCTACGGTGGCGGAGCTCAGGTCAAAGCCGGCGATGTAGATTTCGCCGGGTCTCTTTCGCACGGCTCGCATGTAGGTCTCGGCAGTGGCTGTCAGCCCGCCGTGGTCGGTGACGATCAGCTTCACATCCGGGTTCCTGGACACGTAGCCTGTGAACACCGGAGTCCCTAGGGGGGCCTCGGCGTTGATTGCGTCGGAGATCTCGATATAATCGACCTTCATTCCGGCTTCTTTCAGAGCATCTACACAGCCTTTGGAGCGCAGCCCCCGGGTCTCCTGGGCAATCAATCCCCAGACCATGGCCCTGTCACCGCGCCTTAGACCGGCCCGCTTGATTGCCCCCTTAGCCAGCATTACTCCTGATGCGTACAGCTCCTGCCCGACATAGCCGAAGCCCTGATCTTTGTACTTGTCTTCGATCGAAGGAAGCGACGTGTTCTGGCTGGTAACGATGATGCCTTTGGCGAAAGCTTCATCCACCAACGGCGCGAAAGCCACCGTGCCCGGATGGCCCATGATGCAGATGGCATCCGGCCGTCTGGCCACCGCTTCCTTGAACTGGGCGATCATCTT
>JAGLQP010000595.1 GCA_023136785.1 Spirochaetales bacterium | reverse complement strand
GAAAACCTGATCCTCACGCGATCGATCCAAACCAAGTTGGGAGCCAGAAGCTTTACCCTGCAGGACGAAATAGAAAACCGAGGCTTCGAAGAACAGCCCCTGATGATGCTCTACCACGTCAACTTCGGCTTTCCCCTGTTGGGACCGAAGGCCCGCGTGGTAGGCCCGGTCAGTGGAACCATTGCCCGGGACGAGGAAGCCCGCAAGGACAGCGGGATCGAGGAAGCCCTGATCTTCCCGGAACCGATTCAGGGCTATCAGGAGAAGGTGTTCTTTCACCAGCTGTCTGCTGACAGCAAGGGGAACACCTTTATCGCCCTGCTCAACCGGGACATCGGGAACGGGACCCCCCTCGGAATGGTGCTGCGCTTCAACATCAAGGAGCTGCCCCAACTCACCGAATGGAAGATGCCCCGCAAGGGTTTCTACGTGCTATGGCTGGAACCGGGAACCGTTACGCCCCTTGGTAGAGGAGTCCTGCGGGAAAGGAACGAGCTGCCGATGCTGTCCGGTCAAGCGGAGTATACGATCCGAATTCACTTCGAAGTGGTTGCTTCGGAGGAGGAGATGGACCGGATCGAAAAAGAAGCTGAAGAGCTGAGCAAGAGGTAGGACTCGATTCGAAGCTGCAAACCCTGTAGCTGCGAAGGCTATTATGAAAGAACTCAAAATACACCCGATCGGCGTCATCCACTCCCCCTTCACCAGCCCGAAGGGTACGCCCATTCAATCGGCGGCGGGGGCAGACGTCCAGGCCACGGTGGAGGTATATCCTGAGTACGCCGAAGGACTGCAGGACCTGGAAGGATTTTCGCATCTTATTCTGCTGTACTACTTTCATCTGGCCAAACCGTACAGCCTGACCGTGCTTCCCTTCATGGACTCAGTCCCCCATGGGTTGTTCGCCACCCGGGCACCCTCCCGTCCCAACCCGATCGGACTATCCGTGGTGCATCTGTTGTCTCGAAAGGAGAATATCCTTACGATCGAGGAAATCGATATCCTTGACGGAACGCCTCTGC
Source organism: Spirochaetales bacterium (assembly GCA_023136785.1). GTDB lineage: Bacteria > Spirochaetota > Spirochaetia > SZUA-6 > DRHE01 > JAFGQJ01. The sequence goes on along the minus strand of JAGLQP010000595.1, from coordinate 531 downwards.
TCGATATCAAACCGTATATCTCGGATGCGGACCTCCGGCAGGGCACCCGTAAGGGCTGGTTGGAAAAAAAGGTAGAGCGAATGCATTCCACGAAGGACGACTCCCGCTTTGCCGAAGAGTCGGGAAAAGGAGAAAGGTCATGATTGTCGAGTGGTTCAAAACTCTGGATCCGATCATTCAGGCTCTGATCGCCACCTGTTTTACCTGGTTCGTGACGGCCGCAGGTGCTGCTCTGGTTTTCTTCTTCAAAACAATAAATCGCAAAGTTTTGGACGGGATGCTCGGGTTTGCCGCGGGGGTCATGGTGGCGGCCAGCTTCTGGTCCCTGCTCGCCCCGGCCATCGAGATGGCGGAGAAAGAATCTTCTCTTCCTGCCTTTATCCCGGCCGTCGTGGGATTCCTCCTCGGGGGCGCCTTTCTCTTCGCCGTAGACAAGATCCTGCCGCACCTGCACCTCGGTCTTCCGAAAAGCGAGGCCGAAGGGATCTCTACCACCTGGCAAAGCAGCATTCTGCTGGTTCTGGCCATCAC
>JAGLQP010000594.1 GCA_023136785.1 Spirochaetales bacterium | reverse complement strand
AGTCAAAATTGATGAGGAGAAGTGTAATGGCTGTGGGCTTTGCCTGCTGTCCTGCGCTGAGGGAGCACTCCAGCTAATAGACGGCAAGGCGAAACTGATTAGCGAGAAATACTGTGACGGCCTCGGAGCCTGCCTCGGAGAATGCCCCGAGGGAGCCATCACTATTGAGGAGCGTGAAGCTGATGGGTTTGATGAAGAGGCGGTAGAGCAGCATTTGCAAGTAAAAGAGCATACTGACGATGAGCTTCCCTGCGGGTGTTCCTCAGCCACCGTCACCCAGTTTGAAAGGCAGACTAGAGCCGGATTTCCGTCAGAGGAAATTACCGGGGCTACCCCCGAATCAAGGCTCGCTCACTGGCCGGTACAGCTTACTCTTGTCCCTCCGTCGGCACCTTTCCTGCAAGGGGCGGACCTGGTGCTGGCGGCGGACTGTGTTCCTTTTGCCTATGCCGGCTTTCACCAGGAATTTCTAAAAGACCATGCCCTGCTGGTGGCTTGTCCCAAGTTAGATGATTTCCAGGCTCACCAGAGCAGGCTGACCGAGATTCTGCGCCATTCCCAGATAAAGAGTCTAACCGTCGTACATATGGAGGTGCCCTGCTGTTCTGGTCTGGTGCACATGGCCAGGCAGGCGATTGACGCCAGTGGTAAGGATATTCCCTTCAAAGAGATTATCATCGGCATTAAGGGAGACCGAAAGTCGGGATAACGAGCCTTGATTACTCATTTGTACCGGTATCGGGCAGCACCAGCCTTTTGCCCAGTTCAAAAGCGTCGGCAAGTGCCGCGGGGTGCTCCTTGATTTCACCTCTTTTATCAATGCCCCGGATGAGAAGCTCATCGGCGTACTCGGCGTTAATTGCCTTGAAGAAGTATCTTACCGTCAGTATCGACCCTTCAAATAGTTTCTCGCCCCGGGTAGCGCCGACAGCGATAAACGCGCCCTTTCTCGCTGGGCCGGTCAGGGTCTTCAGGATATATTTTCTCGCCCACAGTGCCTGGCAGCGGTCAATGAGTGCCTTAAGCTGGGCGCTGACGGCATAGAAAAAAATCGGGGAGGCAACTATTATAGCGTCAGCACTGATGAGCTTGGGATATATGTCATCCATATCGTCTCTGATGACACAGTTGCCATCACGCAGGCATCCGTAATATTCACGGCAGGGGGTTATCTTGAGCTTATCCACGACAATCTTCTCAATCTCTGCCTGATAACTTTTGGCTCCTTTCAAAGCCTCTTCCAGCAATAAATCAGTATTGCTTTTTATCCTCGGGCTGCCCATTATTCCCAGAACTTTCAACTCTTACCTCCAAGGAGAAAATTGTTTATCAGAAACAATCACCGATCCTGATTTTTCTTTCCGCTTGAGGAGAAGCCAGTTATTCTTGTCAGTATGAATTAAGACGTAGCCACCGGATAACTTCTCACCCTTCAGCGTGAATTCCAATCGATCAGATGCTCTCTGGTCAAGGGTGAAATTACCTTTATCCCAGATTTCCACCGTCCCCGCGCCATATTCTCCTTCCGGAATCCGTCCGGCGAAATCTATGTACTCTATCG
>JAGLQP010000593.1 GCA_023136785.1 Spirochaetales bacterium | reverse complement strand
CTACGTGTTCATGCCCTCCCAGAATGATATCCGGAGCCTCGCCGGCATCAGCAGACATGGTGAAACTTCTTATAACATCACTCCAGTCCGCATCATCGAAGATCTTTTCGATAACAACAGTTCTGTTGTCTCCTTCAGCTTGAAGCTTCGCATTAAGGACCTTTGCCGCTTCATCGAAGGCATCTGCCTTCCAGTGTTCTGTGGGATTTCCCTTGGCCCTGACGACAATCTTTACATCCCGCGGGCCTTCCGCCTCTTCCGTCTGACCTCCGGCAAAAATTAAAACCGGTAAAATCAGAATGACTGCAAAAAACAGTACTCGTTTCATCGTCACACCTCCATTTTGATTTTACAAAATCCTATTACGGCATATTTGATCTGTCAAGGGTACGTATTGAATCATGCAAAATCTATATATGGGGGTGCCATTGAATGATCTGAGAATCTATACGAAAGATGGTAGCCAGAACCGGGTGAAGGGGGCGGATAAGAAAACGAGAGCCAGTGCAACGACCTCGGTACTACGATGAGCCAGTGGTGAGAATTTGGGAGCTGTAACGAAATCTGACCGGAAAAGTGTGTGGCCGATCGGCTGGAAACAATTACTCAGAACTCGATACACAATCCGTCATAGGCGGCAGTGATCCCCTCAAACCGGGAGAAATACTCCACCAGTTCATCGTGGGGCCGGTTAAAATGATTGAAGTGGGTGAGGACCAGTCGTTTTATCCCGAGCTCCTCCTTCAGGGCCATGGCTTCTTGCACGCTTAAATGGGATTCTTCTTCCCGGGATTCGAAGAAGGGGGTGTTGAGGATAAGCAGGTCCGTACCGGCAATTACTGAGCGGGCATAGTTGCTAAAGCGGATATCCGAATCAGCACCGTGGACAACCCGCAGGTGATCCTCGTTCAGTTCCAGCCCGAAACAGGGTACAGCATGGCGCACCTCGAAGGGTACGATAGAAAAATTATTGAAGCAAACGCCAATACCCGGATGGATATCCATGTGGAAGACGATCTCCGGCAACCTCTTTCCCCAGTTCTCCCGAATGAGCTTCCGGTACAGTCCAGGTTCCACAAACAGATCGACACCTTCCCGCCAGTAGAGGAACTCCTCCAACCCGGCGATATGGTCGTGGTGCTCGTGGGTGATATAGATGCCGTTTATCTCCCGGATACCGCTGGTCTCGAGCTGCGCCTTGATGTCCGGCGGGGTATCGAGCAAAAGTTCATAACCGGGGAGTGAAAAGAGTACGGCGCTGCGCCGTCGTATCAAACGGCCGCCTTCCTGCCTGGCTCGGGTACAGTGGGCACACCCGCATGCCATGGCCGGGATACCCTCCGCGCCCCCGGTGCCCAAGAAACGAATGCGCATCCATCAGACCTCCAGGTCCATGCCGTCATAGGCAACGGTAACACCGGGAAACTGATTGGTGTAGACCTCCAGTTCGTCGTGGGGCCGGTTGTTGTGGTTGATATTGGTTAAAACCAGTTGCTTTGCTCCGACCTGACCTTTAAGCTCCACGGCTTCGGTGAGGGTGATATGATCTTCCTTTGGGGGCTCGA
>JAGLQP010000592.1 GCA_023136785.1 Spirochaetales bacterium | reverse complement strand
GTTCTCCAACACGTAGCTTTCGAGCGTCTCCGATATCACGTCCTCCTGTTCCGGCAGCATGGTGACGGTGAAGTAGGCCTTGCCGAACAGGCGGGCGGCCCGCCCGAAGTAGGCATCGTTGTCCCGAGAGATCTCCTGTACTTTGTCGAGGAGGATATTCCGGGACATATCCGTCAAACCGGTCAGGTCCTGGACGTAATCTTGAGCGTCTCCAAGGGAGATCGTCCCGGTCTGCAGGGCGAGGAACAGGTCCTGAATGTTTTGGTTGATGACGGTGAACTCCTGACCGAAGATCTCGGGGATCTCGTTCAGGAGAGCTACATTGACCCCTCGCGGACTCTGTTCCGTGTACTCGATATCGAATACGGCGTAGGCCGCCTCGAACTCTTTCAATAGGATCAGTCCGTCCGCCATGATATCACGACCCCAGGGAAACTGACCGACCTGCGCGATGGCCGTGTCGTCGATGTCGAGGAACAGGAGGGATTCCTCTTCGGGCACGGCGGGTTTCACGTGGAGCAGAAGATCGTACACACTGCGTTCGGCCCCCGTATAAAAATCGACCAGATTCAGCAGCGCAAATGCACCAGCAATTAGCAAGGGAATCAGGATGGCGAGCCAGATTCGTTTGTCATTCATTCAAGGGCTCCTTTCACCGCCGGGGTGCCGCGTCACCCACACCTTTTTTTTCGATGGACCGTTGGGGGCAAGTATACTATAATTGCTTACGAAGTGAAACGATACAGCGCTCAGGGAGCCGTCTGGACATGGATTTTTATTTACTGTTTTGCTAATATATAAGTAATTCATATCATCGGCTGCCTGAAAGGAGAGAGCAAGAGATGACCAAGAAGTTGATTCTGCTGCTGGCATTTGTTCTGCTGGGAGCTGTTGTAAATATCTCGGCCCAGTCAAATGAGGTGATCGACGCTCTTCTGGAGGAGGAGACGACTTCCTTCGGACAGGCCGCCTACCTGGTCCTTACCGCCTCCGGTCGCATTTCCGACGATACGACCCCAGCCGAGGCTGCCGCAGAGATAGTGGGACAGGGCTGGACGGTTCCGGCACGCACAGCGGAGGAGCCCCTCACCTTAGGGGAGTACTCTTTCCTGCTCATGCAGGCCTTCGAGCTGAAAGGCGGCATAATGTACCGAATCATCCCGGGACCCCGCTACGCCGGTCGGGAACTGGCTTACCTGCGATTCATCAAAGGCAACACCAGCCCGTACCGAACGTTCTCTGGGGAGGAGGCGATCGGCATCCTCGGCCGCCTGATGGAGTGGAAGGAGGAGCAGTTATGAGCACAGTGGTCAAGCGCTTCCTAACACTTGTTCTGCTCGCAGGATTTTCGCTGTCCGCCGGTGCCATCGATTTCGGCGGAACGATCGACAACTCCACTTCGCTGACGTACGCCGGAGGTGACAGTTGGCTGCAGGAAGATAAGCTGGCCCTCTGGTTCTCATCACTACTTGGCAAATCCCTCGAGTTCACAATTCAGGGAAGCTACACCTTTTCATATCAGCAGCCTTCCTTAATCGAACACATCCTGGACATCGATCTTCTGCAGCTTC
>JAGLQP010000591.1 GCA_023136785.1 Spirochaetales bacterium | reverse complement strand
ACCGGTCTGTACGCAATCGGGGGGATTCTCAAGCACGCCCCGTCGATACTGGCCTTTACCAATTCCACGACCAACAGCTACAAGCGTCTCGTGCCCGGCTTCGAGGCTCCGGTCAATCTGGCCTACTCCCGTCAAAACCGCAGCGCTGCGGTGCGAATCCCGATGTACTCAACATCGGCCAAGGCCAAGCGCATCGAGTTCCGCTGCCCCGATCCAAGCTGCAATCCTTATCTGGCCTTCTCGGCGATCCTTATGGCCGTAATCGATGGAATTCTCAACAAGATCGATCCCGGGGAACCGCTGGACAAGGACATCTACGACTTGCCGCCGGAGGAGTTGGCCAAGGTCCCCCAGACGCCGGGGTCCCTCCAAGAAGCACTCAAGGCTCTCGAGGCTGATCACGAATACCTGTTGAAGGGGGATGTGTTCACCCTCGACGTGATCGAGACCTGGATCGACTACAAGATGACCAACGAGGTGCAGGCTCTGGCTCTGCGTCCCCATCCGTGGGAGTTCGCCCTATATTACGATATCTGAGCAAGGGATCGAGGAACAGCGATCTATACCATTCGCTGCATAATTTCCTTGACTTCGTTTCTAAAAAACTCTTTTATCTCGTTCCAATCCCATTCGATGAGGGATCGAGGTGGGACATCCTCTTCCGCATCGGTGAAATATACGAAGGATCGCAAGAGGTGATACGACGGATACGTGACGGTTGGGTACTTTCGGGGTATGGACTTCAGGAGGTCGACCAGCGTAAATTTCTCCTGACAGAGAAAATACAGATCGACAAAATCACGCATCTTACCTCGCTGGCTGATGGCAATAATCTTCATCAGGGAAATATCGAGAAGGCTGGCAATACGGACTCCTTCCAGATTATCGGGCACTTCCAGCAAAGCATAGGGATAGGTAAAAAAGCTAATCTGTATATTGTCCAACACGCCCACCAAGGTTCCTCGACTTTGTTGCTGAAGTTTCAGATTTCCCACACTCTGAATCGATTGTATCAATGGCTCTGATTCATAAGACTCGTGTTCGGTAAAAAAATCCAAATCTACAGAGACTCTATGTCCCAAATACAGGGCAGCGGCGCTGCCTCCTGCAAGGTAAAAATCAGGAATTTGGGGCAGCTGGGCTACTTTTTTCAGGATGCGTAATGCTGCTTCGTTGAGAGTATTGATAAACAAGTTATTTCCTCGTTTGAAATATCAAGAATTAAAGCCCATAAAGCAGCTGTATTCGGAGAAATTACTCTGCTGGATTTCACTACTTCCGCGATATCTTTCGGAGTCACATTTCTCCTCAGCCATGTAATCGATTGATCGTCTCCGTATTCGAGAATACGTTCAATCACGTACCGCTTGTGGTTTTTAAATTGCACATCGGAAAAGTCTACTTCCCAGAAGAGGGATCGGAGAAAATCAGGCAGCCTTTGATCTTCATTCATCATCTAAATCAGTATACAATGTATAATTTGAGGGTTCCAGGGGAGGAAGGACTATGGACTATCAGGAAACAAAGGCGTTTTTCACTCCGGACTCCTCCAGCAGCGAGGGCAGCTCCGC
>JAGLQP010000590.1 GCA_023136785.1 Spirochaetales bacterium | reverse complement strand
CCAGCTCATCTTCAGCAGTTTCCTTACGCTGAGATCTGCCTCCAAGGTCCTTCGCTTCTTTTGCGAACAGGAGCTATGTATCCCTCGGTGGGATCGTTTCGGTGAGATGATTTGGAAAAAGCCCACCGCCGCTGCTATAATATCTACACTTAAGAATCCAGCCTATGCAGGCACTTTTGTCTATGGCCGCACCCGCACGACGCACAAAGTCTCATCCCCTGCAGAGACTGTACAGAAGCGGTTACCGATGGAGGAGTGGAAAGTCCTCATCAAAGACAAGTATCCTGCCTACATCAGATGGGAGACCTTTGAGAGAATACAAATGATGCTTCAAGATAACTACGCCGAGTATGACCGTAATAAGACGCGGGGTATCCCGAGACCCGGGAAGGCGCTGCTGCACGGCATCCTCTACTGCGGTGAATGCGGTCATAAAATGGTGGTGCAGTATAAGAACTCAACCCGGTATCTCTGCGACTATCTTCACCGGCAATATGGTGTAGCGGTCTGTCAGTATATTCCTGCAGATGCTGTTGATGCGCGTGTTGTGGAAGCCTTCTTCGAAGCCCTTTCCCCGATAGAACTGGATGTCTTTGCTCGGGCCCTGGCTGCCCAGAAGGAAAAGGATGAGCAGCTTTGCCATGCACATCAGCAACAGATAGAGCGGCTGCGCTATGAAGTGGCTCTGGCGGAACGGCAATTCAATCGGGTAGATCCAGATAACCGCTTGGTGGCCGCCGAGCTCGAGAAACGGTGGGAAAGCGCCTTGGCTTCTCTCAGGAAAGCCGAACAAGCGCATGAGCAGCTTCAGCGCAATACGGCTACTCCTGAAGATTTGAGCCCGGAGTTGAAAGAAGCTTTCAGATCCATCGGAGAAAGCCTTCCCGGGTTATGGAAGAAAGGGTTTCTGAGCTCCCAACACAAAAAGGCCCTTTTACGCTGCCTCATCGAAAAAGTCATCGTGCACCGGTTTGCTCATGATTGCGTTCAGGCTCGCATCGTGTGGAAGGGAGGGGATACCACCACGTTTAAGATCCCGATCAACGTAGGCTCTTTTGCCAAGCTCTCATCAGCGGCCGAGATGGAAAGAATCATACTCGACCTCAGCCGTTCAGGCGAATCCGATGAGAAGATAGCCGAGCATCTGACTGAGCTCGGACATCGATCTCCGCTGCGGAAGCATGTACTGCCCAGCACCGTAAGGAGAGTTCGACTCAAACACCGTTTGCTCCAAAAAAGGAGCCAGTCCCATCCACGCCGGATCCAGGGCTTTTTGACGGCGCCTCAGCTGACAAAACTTCTGGACCTACCCCGCTATTGGATATACAATCAGATTGCTAAGGAGAAAATTCAGATCGAAAAGGACGCAAAAACAGGACTTTATCTGTTTCCCGATACCCCAGAAACCCTCCAGCTGCTAAAAAAGCTCAGGGGCGGAGAACTTCGACAACTTTCGTTTTTGAGGAGAAATGCGTGATCCAATGAACTCCGCCCTCATCAAGGATTGGATCAAGGAGTTCCGGGTGGATACGAAAGTCAAAAGCACGGAAAAGTGAGATCAAAACCTGTCCTCT
>JAGLQP010000059.1 GCA_023136785.1 Spirochaetales bacterium | reverse complement strand
GGATTTGAAGATGTAGAGGCTGAGCACAACCCCGATAAACCCCAACGGTACGGTCACCAGGATCACCAGGGGGATCCGGAGGGAGTTGAACTGAAAGGCGAGCAGCAGATAGATCAGCAACACCGAAACAACCAGGGCCACGAACAGAGAGCGGATCGAATTGTCCAGCTCCTCCTGAGGATTGTCGAAGGTGATCGAATAGCCGGCGGGCAGCGCGAGTTTTTCCTCCAGCACATCCCGGACCTGCTGCTCATACTCGGCCCGGCGTACGGCAGGCGTTCCCGGAGTCATCCGGGCATACAAACGGAAGATCCTCTCTCCATCCTCCGAAGCGATGCCGGAAACCCCCATGGTTTCCTGGAAATCGAAGAAATGCTTCAACGGCACCGTTCCCTGTCGGTAGGGAAGGAGGAAGTTTTCCAGCTTTTCCCGGCCCTCGATCTCGGAATCCGGGTAAGCCGCGGCAACGGCGATGGTGTTCTGGTCCTCTTCGAACTCGATCGCTGCGGTACCTCCGAGGATTTTCCGGATCAGGCCGAGCAGGCTCCGTTCGCTGAACTCAGGGATTCCCTCCAAGACCTCCTCGCGGGCCGTCAGGGTCAGCTCGTCGGAAAAACTGGTCGAAGGATTGGTGAAGGCCCAGCCGTAGATTTCAGTCTCGTTGACGATGTCCCGAACCCTTTCCAAGATGGTGACCGCTTCGGCCGGATCATCGCCGTGCACGCTGATCTGCAGGTCCATGGTCCGCGGCAGGGGGAGTTGAGCCGGGTCCCACATCATGACGTGGTAGTACCACTCGTTGTCCGAGACAAACTCCTTCTGCAGATCCGCCACAACCTGGTTGGCCACTGCGGAGCTGGTCAGGTTCACGAAATAGCGGTTGAACCGTCCCATTACATCGGCGTAGGTGCTGCCTACATACTCCCCCGCGATCTCCTGAATGCGCTCATCCAGGCTGGGAATCACCTCTTCGATGATCTGGTTTCGATCGGTGATCGCTGAGCTGCCGAAAAAGATTACGACCCGGTCGCTCAAGGGCGCCGAGATGATCTCTTTGGGGATCAGGGGCAGCACCTTGATCACGGAGAAAGCCAGAAGCCCGAAGGAGAAGAGCATGAACAACAGGGAAGCCCACTTTCGTCGAATCAGAGCGCTCAACACGATTTTGTACAGATTCTTGAAGAAATCCACCATGGGGACGGAGAGCCTCTGCAGCCCGTACAGCTTGAAAGAGGCGGCGGGTTCTGCATCCCTATAACGCTTTCGGTTGATGCTGTAGAAGAGAAAGGCAATCAGGGGAATCAGAGTCAGAGCCACTACCATGGCGATGAGCAGGGCAAAAACCACGGTACGCGCCTGGTCTCCGAGTATCGCATTGGTCAGCGGCGCGGTGAAGGAAATGGGTAGAAACACGAGCACGGAGGTCAGCGTGGAGGCGATCACCGGCGCACGAACCTGACTTACGGCTCGAATGACCAGATCCCGCAGATGCCCATTTCCCCGAACCGGGGCCTCCTCCATGCGGAACCGATGGATGTTTTCGATGATCACAATGGAAGAATCGATGACCATGCCCACGGCCAGCGCGATTCCCCCCAAAGAGATCAGGTTCAGGCTGACCTTGAAGAAATACATCAGTATGAAGCTGAGGACCAGGGTTACCGGGAGGGAAATTCCGATCAGGAGAGTGTTGCGCAGCTCACCGAGGCCAAACAGCACCACCAGCATGGCCAGGGCCGCCCCCAGCGCAGCGGCTCGGATCACGTTGCGGATCGAGCGGTTGATGTATTCAGCCGGATCGAGGTACTTCTGGAACACGGTATCTGCGGGCAGAACTCCCTGCGCCTTGGCCTCCGTCAAAACGTTCTGCACATCCTCAGACATCTTGCGCACGTTTCCACCGTCCACAGGGGCCGCGGTTATCCGGATACCTCGGGTTCCGTTCATAATGAAGGCCCGAGAGGGCAGAGCATAGCGGATGGAAATGTCGGCGATATCCCGCAGCCGAACCGAGACATTCCCCTTCTGGGCGATGACGATCCTGCCGATGTCGAAGACCGAATCGATTCCTCTGCGAAACCGAACATTATAAGTTGTATCTCCGTGCTCCAGACGACCCACCGATTCCGGCCGGTACCCCACGAGCATGGCCGATTCCACGTCCTGGATATCCAGCCCGTAAGCCAACATGTCCGCCTGGCGCAGGGTTACCTCGACATCGAGATCTTCCACCCGGTAGATCCCGACGCTTTCGGCATCCTCCACCCCGCTCATCATCGGCTGCACCGTGGTATTCAGGATCCGGTACAGCTCTTCCGGACTCGTGGAGTCGGAGGTAATGCCCATGATCAGGTATCCCGCGTTTTCGCCGGAGAAGAAACCCACTCGATAGCTGTCCCGAAGATCCGAGGGAAGCAGATTCATGATGCTGTTCATGACCGCATCCACATCCGCCCTGGCCTCTTCAGGATCGGTCTTCCAGTCGAAGGTCATCCTGAAGGAGCTTCGGTCGTTTTCGTACCCCACTTCGAGCATGTCCACGCCGTCTACGGCGAGCAGCCGAGCCTCGATCTCCTCCGCGTATTCCCCGGAAAAATCAACGGCAGAGATACCCGTATGGTTGATCATGGTTCGCACCCGCGGTCTCTGGGTCTGGGGATAGAGTTGAATCGGCAGCTGGGTCACCAGGAAGACGCCGGTGGCGCAGAGCAGAACCGCCAGGAGATACACTCCTGTCTTTTTCCGAAATATCCCGTTCAGCATGCCCGTGCCTCTCGATTACTGTCGCGGAGCACCAACCGCTGCCCCTTCTCTCTCTCTTCCTGTCAATCGTCTCAGGTATCGTTCCCCGGGTTGCAGGCCGTTGCTGATCAGTATCAGATCCCCGAACACGGGTCCCAGAGTAACCTCCCGGGCCTCCAGAGCTTGGGCTTCGTTCACGATCCAGAGGAAAAACTTGCCGTAGCGGCGGACCACCACGTCCCGCGGAACAAATAGACCTCTGACTCGGTCGACGGGTAGATCGATAAGCACGAACTCCCCGACGCCCACTCTCTGGCTGCCCGGAAACTGAAAGGTCAGCTCGAACAGTCCCGTGGAGTAGTCCGGCTCCTGGGAACGGCTGAGCAGGACTCCCGAGATCGTCGTGCCGCCGGCGGTAAGGCCTGAAACCTGCTGGCCGATGTCGATTCTGAAGGCATCCTTGTCGCTCACGTTCGCTTCCAGCACATACCCTTCGGTTCCCAACACCACCACGGCGGGTTCGCCGGCGTTGACCTCGGCTTCAACCTGAACCAACACCTCCGAGACCCGCCCGGTAATCCGGGCGGTGACCGGAACCGGTTTATAGAGATCCATCACATCGTCTTTGCGTTTAATACTGAGGAGCTCCTCTCCGGCCTGCACGATCTGACCCTCCCGTACCCGAACGGACTGAATGTAGCCGCTGGAGGAGGTCTTGTGCACGATCCGGCTTTGCGGCTCCAGCCTCCCGCCAACCGTAATGGTGTGGGACTGCTGGCTGACCTGGGCGATCGCAATCGGTGATCTGTCCGCTCCTTCGGCCTGTCCCGACCCGGCTCCAGGTCCGGGGGGTGGACCGGCTCGTCCTCCATGCTGGGCCGATACGGACACCGCTGTCAGCAGTAACGATGTGATGATCATAATGATTCCGGCTGTTTTCATCCTTTTTTGCTCCCCAAGTGTCTGTTCGATCCGAATGCTCCGGAATTGTGAGCTTTGTCACCCGGCTCAAGCTTCGGTGTTGGGAGTAAATATACTAAATCTCAGGTGTATTGCGGAAGGAGATATTTCTGATATTGTCTTTCTTGTTTCGTCGTACTACCTTATCTATCTCAGTCAAGGCACTGAGCGAGACGAACAAATATTAAGGAACACTGCACCCCATAATAGCGTGACAAAACCATCAATTTGACATACCCTCTTTTAGAGGGAGGTTGATCGATGAGACGGTTTTATAAAACGACTCTAATGGCAGCGGTACTTCTCGCTGCCTTAGCTATCGGGGCCCTGGCGGCGGAGAAGATGATGAGCGTGTCTGTGAAGGAAACTCCGCTGCGCACAACTCCGACCTTTCTGGGCAAAATAGTAACCGTGCTGCAATATACAGATAGAGTGGAGGTACTGGAGGAGCGCAGCGGTTGGGCAAGGGTGAGGCTGTCCGGCGCGCAAAGCGCGCGTAGCATGCAGGGTTGGGTTCACATGTCGGCCTTGTCGAAAAAGAACATTGTTCTGCAAGCGGGAGACAGCAATGTCCAACAATCCGCCTCCAGTGGTGAAGTCGCCCTGGCCGGTAAGGGGTTCAACGAACAGGTGGAAGCCGAATACAAGCAGCAAAATAATCTGGATTACACCATGGTTGACCGTATGGAGCAGTTCACCGTTTCTGTAGAGGAGATTCTGCTGTTCGTCGAGGAGGGAGCTCTATCCCTGGATGAGGGAGGAGCGCAATGAACAGGCTGGTTAGAATGCTCCTGGTAGCGGGATCGCTGGTCTTGCTTGCCGCCTGTACCAGCACGGGAACCTTAAATATCTTAAGCTCCGTCCTGGGCGGCGGCAACGGCATGTCCGACGCAGAAAAGGCCGAAGCCGTTGTTAAAAGCGCCAGAACTGTGGCCAAGTCTTTTGAAGATATCACTCCGGAACAGGAGTACTATATCGGCCGAGCTGTCGGCGCTGTCGTGCTGGATCGATACAGGCCGTATACGAACCAGGAGGCCAATCACTATCTCAACGTACTTGGCCGGATCCTATCCCTGGTCTCCGACCGGCCCGAGACCTTCGGAGGGTATCACTTTCTCATCCTCGATTCCAAAGAAATCAATGCCTTCGCCACACCGAGCGGTTTGATATTCGTCAGCCTGGGCATGCTCCGCTGCGCCTCGAGTGAGGACACTGTAGCTGCGATTCTCGCTCACGAAATCGGACACATCGAGCTTAAACACGGATTAAAGGCGATCAAAACCTCGCGAATTACCACGGCATTGACCAGCGCGGCTCTGACAGGTGTTGCGGTGGCAGGAAGCAAAGAAATGGCGGAGCTCACCACCGTCTTTGGAGATTCCATCACGGATATTGCCTCAACCATGATCAACAGCGGCTACTCTCGTTCCTCGGAAGTGCAGGCGGACAAATCGGCTGTCAGGATACTTCAGGCAGCGGGGTACAATCCCTGGGCTCTGGTAGAGATGTTGGAGGCCATGGAACAGCGGTTGCAGCCGGGGGGACCGGATTTCGCTAAGACCCACCCCAAACCGGAGCTCCGGATCAAGGAAATCGAAAAAAAATTGGCTGGGATAGAGAGGAATCAACCGGTACATCCCCAGAGGCAGAGCCGCTATCGCTCAGCCCTGGGCGAACTATGATTTGAGAGACTCATCGTGATTCGTGGTAGAAATGTCGTTAAAAAGCTCCTGCAGGGTGCTCTGGTAGCCCTGGGCAGCACTGTGCTGGTCGGGCTGATCTGGCTGTTCGGTGGGCTCGAGGGTTTCGAGACGCGGACCTGGGACTGGCGGGTACGGCTGCTGGCCAAACCGACCGAGGCGACGGAAGATATCGCCCTGATCTTCCTGGATCAGAACAGTCTGGATTGGGCGCAAGAGGCGAACAGCCTCTCCTGGCCCTGGCCGCGGGAGGTGTACAGTTACATCATCAGCTTCTGCAAACGAGCCGGTGTGAAAGGGCTGATCTTCGACGTCCTGTTTACCGAACCGTCAAAATACGGGGTGTATGACGATCAAGCCCTGGCCGATGCCATGTCTGATATCGGCAACATTGTTGGTACTCTCTTTCTGGGAGAGGAAACGGGAAGCGCCGGCGCTTGGCCGTCAGATCTGGCAAAACCCGAGCTGTCAATCTTCGATCTTGATCGCTGGCCGGGGCAGGAGTCGGTTCGATTCTCAAGAGCCACCTTTCCCGTCCCTGAACTGGCCCGCGCCGCCCGTTATCTTGCCAATGTCAGCAGCCGCCCCGATTCAGATGGTGTCTTCCGTCGGGGAGCCTTGTTCAACCTTTTCGACAATACCGTGATTCCTTCACCGGCTCTGGCCGCTTACCTGCTCGAGGAGGGGGGAATAGACAGAATCCAGATTCGGAAAAAGGAGCTTGCGATCGATCGCCTGAGTGTTCCCCTCGATAGGAGCGGCTCTGCGATAATCAATTATCGCGGACCCTCCCAGACTCACAGCACGTACAGCGCGGCTGCCATCATTCAGAGCGAAGTTCAACTGCTTTCTGGGGAAACTCCGACCGTGGATCCAGAGCTATTGGCGGATAGATACGTATTCTTCGGTTTCTCGGCTCCCGGTCTTTATGACCTCCGTCCCTCTCCGATATCGGAGGTCTATCCGGGAGTGGAAGTGCACGCTACCATGCTGGACAACCTGCTCTCCGGCGATTTTATGAGGGATGTATCGAAAGTCAATGCTATCTTACTGACCTTCCTATTTACCGCACTGGCCGGATTGGCGGCAACCTTTTTTCCCGGACCGGGTAAGAGCGTTGCCGTGTATGCCCTGTTCCTGCCACTCCCCCCGGTCTTGAGCCTGCTCGCCTATTCCTGGGGCGTCTGGCTGCCCTTGATCCTCGTCGAGCTGGCTGTTGTGATCACTCTGGTCGGATCGGGGGTGCTCAACTACGCTACCGAGGGGCGTCAGAAACGCTACATAAAAAGCGCCTTCAAACAGTACCTGAGCCCAACGGTAATCGAACAGCTTATCGCAAATCCCGATCGGCTGAAACTAGGGGGAGAAAAACGGGAATTGTCGATCTTCTTCTCCGACCTCCAGGGTTTTACGGGGATCTCCGAAGGATTGTCTCCGGAGGAGCTGACCAGCCTGCTCAACGATTACCTGACCGCCATGACCGATATCATCCAAGAAGAAGGCGGTACGGTCGACAAGTTCGAAGGTGACGCCATCATCGCATTTTGGAACGCACCAGTCGACCAGCCGGACCATGCCGTTCGTTCGGTTCAGGCTGCCCTCCGCTGCCAGGCCAGGCTGGCGGAACTACGGCCTCAGTTCAAAGAAAGAATCGGCAAAGAGATGCGAGTGCGCATCGGCATCAACACCGGTCCGGCTGTGGTCGGCAACATGGGCTCCCATACCCGATTTGACTATACGATGCTGGGGGACGCTGTGAACCTGGCCGCCCGTTTGGAGGGGATCAACAAACAATTCGGCACCTATACGATGATCTCACGGGACACGGTCAATAGTCTGGGGGGGACCTTTCCAGTGCGCGAGCTGTCCCGGGTGGCTGTTGTAGGTCGTAAGGAAGCGGTGACCGTTTTTGAACCCTTCCTGCCGGATGATTACAAGAACAGAGAGGAGACACACCGGATTTTTGCCGAAGGGCTTGACCTTTTCTATCGGGGAACCTTTCAGGGTGCTAGCGAAGCCTTTTCGCACATCGCCGGGCAAGACCCGCCGGCCGCCGCCTATATCAGGAAATGCCGACAGCTCAGTGCCGATCCGCCCGATAATTGGGACGGCGTTTGGATCATGACGGAGAAGTAGCTCGCTATGACGGTGAGGCGCTTCTACTTCACCAGATCGCTTTGCCGAAACCGAAACCCGGACCAATCCTCATCGATAGATACCTGGGCTACGGGGCGAAAATCGCACGGCTTGAACAAGTCCCAGGCTTTGTTCCGGTTGATGTAAGATTTGTACTCCTTCGAGCTACCCTTCGAATAGCAAAACCAAAGGGGTCCATCAGGTACCAAGGATTTTAGAATACTTTCAATGGAAGGGTCGGCTTCTTTTCTGTCCTTGGCAAATGGAACGATGAGCTCGTAGTTCCGCTCCACTTCGGTGTCGACAGCCGGGAGCACCAGCAGAGAGTTCTAAGACCACATACTCTCCCCGGAGGGCTCCTTGCGCTTCGCCCACTCGACCGGATTGCCCCAATCCGCCGCTTTCCAAGGCATGTTCTCCGACTTCACCAGAGGAAACATTTCTCTGAAGTACTTGAGACGCTCCGGCCCGGACATGGGAACAAAGTTCTCCGCTACGGCCAGATCCGCTTCCAGCTCCGCTAAGGTGGAGCAGCCGACTATCACCGTGCTAAGGGGCAGGGACAGGGCATAGCGGAGGGCGCGATCCGCCGTATCCGCCAGCTTCTTGTAGGCGAAGATCTTCATTCCGATCACACCGACTCCTTTTAACGCGGCAACCGGCAGAAATTCTTCCGCGAAGCTGTAGATGAAGTGATCCAGGGCGGACACGGCCACCAACGCCGTGTCGAAGGGAAAACGGCGCAGCGCTTCCACCAGGATCTGGGGATCCGTGTGTCCGCTGATGCTGATATTTCTAACCAGTCCTTCTTCCCGAGCCTTGATCGCCGCCTGCAGGGCTCCGTCCTTGGCCGTCATTTCGTCGAGCCGCTCAAAGCTAGAGATATTGTGCAGGCGCCACTCATTGACGTGATCGGTCTGCAGCCGCTCGAGACTGTCGGATAACTGCCGGCGGGCTTCCTCACGGCTTGTCGCCCAGGTCTTGGTGGCGATCCACATCTCCTTGCGACGATCCTTCGCCACCAGCCCTACTCGTTGTTCCGATTGGCCCTCGGCGTAGATCCAGGCGGTGTCGAAATAGCGGATACCCCGATCGATGGCCGTGTTGAGTATCTCTACGGCCTGGTCCTCATTGCAGCCCTCCTCATCCACGATGCGCTGAGCGCCGAAACTGAGGATGGGAAAGGATTCTCCGGTTTTCCCTAATTTTCGTGTTTCCATGATGTATTACCTCTTTGCTCAATACTCTGCATCCAA
>JAGLQP010000589.1 GCA_023136785.1 Spirochaetales bacterium | reverse complement strand
GGGTATCTCGAGCCGCTGGGATTTGCCGAATCCTCCCTCTCGTCACTGATCGCTGCTCAAACCGCCATCTGGGAGTCAGGAGCCCAGTGTTACCGAATCGTGTATGACACCTTTCACCATTATATTGGACCCGACGATGCGGATCTCCTCGAAGCAGAGCTGGATGTCAATCTGATCGGTTTGGTGCATGCCTCCGGTGTCGAATCGAAGCTTCCAAAGCAGCGGTACCGGGACGAGCATCGTGGATTGATCACGGAAAAAGACCAAATTGGAAACCTGGGACAGATCCAATTTCTGCGCCGACGCGGCTTCGACGGCCCGGTATCCCTCGAGCCCTTCGCCTCACGAGTTCAGACCCTTCCCGAACACGAGTTCAAGACAGCCCTTTCCCGCTGCATTGATCTGCTGCTCGGACAGGTGGAAAGGGGAGGGTAAAATGATACCTGGCTCATAGCCATTATGTCCAGGTGCGGCAAGCTAGGGGGTCCGCTCTCTCGAAGTGGCAGAGGTTGTCACAGCCCCAGAACCAGTCGTACTGCCCTTTCTTATCATCGTCATGTCGGTAGAAGAGATGCTGCCCGTTTGGTCTACAAATCTATTCTCCGAAACGCTGCTCAGCTGAAACGCGTCAGCCGCAGACACCTGGCGAGATATGAAGGTTTAAGTCCGGTTCGAGCCGAACGAGCCACGGTGCTCGGCCGAATTGTCCTTTCCATCCAGTGATGGGAACTGTGATTCGAAGTGGAAGGGCTCCGAACGCGGAAACATCTTGAATGAAATTTGGCAATCAAGTGAGAGCAGGAGAATCAAGCTCTATAGAAAAAGACCGTGAACGGGCAAAGCGGGATTTACGCTTCTAGGCCTGAAGGTTGGGGAAGAGGATCGTAATCAAATCCTTGAAATGGCTTCTGATTCGTTTATACTTATTGTAGGTTTATCGCCACCTTAAAACATGCACCATCCGGAGGAGGGCAATGGTACAAGAGAAGCTTTTGGTAGACAAATTTCTCTGGAGATGTATCGCATTGATACTCGCCCTATGCGTGTGTACCGCACCTCTTGCAGCCCAACAGGAATCCGGCGAAACCGGGAGCATGATTTAAGATTACAATCAAGGTTGGTTGGATGGGCAGGCTGACGCGGAGGGAAAGGGCCTCTGGGTCCTGTCGGGATTGTTACTCGGGCCGATCGGGATTATTTTCCCCTGGGTAATCAGTCCCAAGGTTCCGGGAGCCCGCCTGATCGGCAAGTCGGTGGGATACGTGCAAGGGTATACGGATGGATAGAAGCAAAAGGCGAAACCGAAAAATTTCCTCTATTCCATGATCGGTTTCGGCGTCTGGGCCGTGGCTGCTGTCGCGGGTACATTCTTGGTTGTAAGAGCGGCGGAATCTGCTACGGACAGCTGTGCTACAGCCCTCGGACAGAACTGTGCAGAAAGCTGCGCGTGCGGATATCAGCTGCTCGTGCGGATATCAGCTGCGCGCCGGACTTGGGTTGCAGCTCCCAGTAGCGCCGCTGTGTTGAGGAAGCGATCCGGTATTCAGATCCTCCGATCCGTCGCTCTCCCGGTGC
>JAGLQP010000588.1 GCA_023136785.1 Spirochaetales bacterium | reverse complement strand
GCCGAGCAGGATCGTTCCTTTGGCGGCCCAATCCCGGGAGCTGCCCGATCCGTATTCCTTGCCGGCTATCACCAGGAGAGGGGTCCGATCCGCCTGATATTTAAGCGCGGCATCGTAGATAAACATCCGCTCATCCGTCGGCAGGTAGCGGGTGTAGCCTCCCTCCACTCCCGGAACCAGACGGTTGCGGATGCGGATATTGCCGAAGGTGCCCCGGATCATCACCTCGTGGTTGCCCCGGCGGGAACCATAGGTGTTGAAATCATCCTTGTCCAACCCTTGAGCGATCAGCCACTTTCCGGCGGGGCTGTCCTCCGGTATCGCTCCGGCCGGGGAGATGTGGTCCGTTGTGACCGAATCGCCCATCAGAGCCAGAACCCGGGCTTCCTCGATTTTCGGACGCGGCGGCAGCTCTTTGGACAGACCGTCGAAAAAGGTGGGCTTGCGGATGTAGGTGGACTCTGCATCCCATTCGTAGCGGCGGCTCTCGGTGATCCTCACGGCGTTCCAGGTCTCGTTGCCGGAGAAGACATTGGCGTATTCTTCGGCAAACATCGTGGGACTGACATGGGCGGTGACCGCCGCATCGATCTCCTCGGAGGCGGGCCAGATATCCTTCAGGTACACCGGGTTCTCGTTCCGGTCCAGCCCGATGGGATCTGTGCTAAGATCGATGTTCATGGTCCCGGCCAGAGCGTAGGCTACCACGAGGGGCGGAGAGGCCAGATAGTTGGCCTTGACCTCGGAGTGGATCCGACCTTCGAAGTTGCGGTTTCCCGACAGCACCGATACCACGGTCAGATCCCGCTCGTGGATGGCCCGGCTCACCTCCGGGTGCAGCGGACCGGAGTTGCCGATGCAGGTGGTGCAGCCGTAGCCGACCAGATGAAAACCCAAGGCCTCCAGATAAGGCGTGAGCCCGGAATCATCGAGATAGCGGGTCACCACCCTCGAGCCGGGAGCCAGGCTGGTCTTGGTGTACACCGGGACCTGCAGTCCCAGCCCGACCGCATTTTTGGCCAGGATTCCCGCACTGAGCATCACCGACGGATTGGAGGTGTTGGTGCAGCTGGTAATAGCGGCGATGACCACCGAGCCGTGATCGAGGAAATCCTGCCGTCCCGACACCACCACCGGTACCCGGTTTGGCCTTGCCGGATCGGTCGTGGCACCCGTTCCGCCCGTGGCGGCACTTTTCACCACCTGCAGCCAATCCTTTCTGGCGGCTGACAGGGCAATTCGATCCTGAGGACGCTTCGGACCGGCCAGGCAGGGTTCCACGGTCGCCAGATCGAGCTCTAATACATCTGCATATTCCGGCTGGGGCGTTTGGTCGGTGCGGAAGATGCCCTGTTCTTTTGTGTAGCGCTCCACCAGCTCGACCTGCTCCGCCTTCCTTCCCGTGAAGGATAGGTACTTCAGGGTTTCCCCATCCACCGGAAAGAACCCGGCGGTGGCCCCATACTCCGGTGACATGTTCCCAATCGTGGCTCTGTCAGCCACGCTCAAGGAACTCAGACCCGGACCGAAGAACTCCACGATCTTACCCACTACACCGTATGCTCTCAGGTTCTGAGTCACGGTGAGCAC
>JAGLQP010000587.1 GCA_023136785.1 Spirochaetales bacterium | reverse complement strand
TGCTCGATGTGGTACTCGAAGTAGGCATGTACGGGCCACTTTTGGGCCGGCACGGATCCTTAGTAGCCGATGCGCTCCAGCTCTTCCCCCTGCTTTTTCCCGCTCAGATCGCTCCGGGCGTAAGCCCAGTCCCGCTCCAGAGCCCCGGCCCAGACCCCGGAGGCGACCATGGCGGGGGCGAAGCGGGATCCCTCTTCATTGGTCCAGTCAACGATGACCACGGGATGCTCCGTCTCTACCTTGTGCTCGTGGATGGTCCGCATCACCTCGAGGGCACTCATCACGCCGAGGATGCCGTCGAAACGTCCACCCTTTGGCTGGCTGTCGATGTGGGAACCGGCCATTACCGGGGGCAGGTCGCTGTTTTTTCCCGGGCGGCGGCCGAAGATGTTGCCCATCTCGTCGACGGTGATCTCCAAATCCAGCTCCTTCAGCCATTTGACGAAGAGGTCTCGAGCCCGCTTGTCCTCGTCGGAAAGGGCCAGTCGGTTCACACCGCCGCCGGGAGTACCGCCGATCTTGGCCATTTCCTCGAGAGTCGATCGAAGCCGCTTAGCGTTTATCCGTAGATTCTTGGTATCCATGAGATTCTCCAAATAGAAATCAAAATTGTATTTGAAATTATTGTATCCTGTAGCAGGAGGAAGTCAAGCCAACAACTTGAATCACCTAAAATCTATACGGCCCAAGCCGTTGTGGATCCACGTAGCCAACCGGCAAAGATTTTTAAATTTTCGTTTGCAGAGTCCGGATCGGGGACTACAATACAGGATAGATGAAAAGAGCGAGTCGATATTTCCCGATCCTTTTCCTCCTTGCCTTTTTCTTCTCCCTCAGCTCCCCCCTCTATGCTCAAAGCAAGCGCCTGCAGCTGAGTTTTGTCGGGGACATAATGATCCATACCGCCAACTACCTCACATCGGATTATTCCGCGATTTACGCCTCCATTGCGCCCCTTCTCCAACGGGATGATTTGAGCTTCGCCAACCTGGAGTTCCCGGTTGATCCTTCCCGGCCTTTCTCCAGCTATCCGCGATTCAACGGCACTCTGGAATACCTCGAGGCCGCGGTTGACGCGGGGATCGATGTTTTTTCTTTGGCCAATAACCATGCCTTTGATCAGGGCCGGGACGGTGTGTTTCAGACCTTACGCGCCTTGAATAAAATCGGCAACGAGTCGTATCGGCGGCTGCATACAGCGGGTACCCGTGGGAATCTGAAGGTTCCCTTTCTGCCCGCTGAGATTCGCATCAAAGGTGTTCGAATCGGCTTTTTGGCTGTCTGTCAGATGGTGAACGTGCCCATGCCCCATTATTATGTGAACATCGTTGATTATCGAAACCGCCGGCACAGGGACTGCTTCCTTCCCTACATAGAGACCATTGCACCGCAGTATGATTTGTTCATCCTCTCCTACCACGGAGGACGGGAGTACTCGAAGCAGCCGGAGGCGGAGAAGATGCATTTCTTTGAAAGGCTCCTGGCAGCGGGGGTCGACATCGTCTGGGCTCACCATCCCCATGTCTTGCAGCCATATACACTGGTTGAACGGGAGGAGGGCAGGGGTCTGATCATGCCCTCGACGGGGAA
>JAGLQP010000586.1 GCA_023136785.1 Spirochaetales bacterium | reverse complement strand
GAGCATGCTTCAGAGCTCAAAGGGGAGATCTCAAACGACACGCTTCTGCGCTTTGAAAAAGTATGTAACACCCTGAACGCTGCCCTTCAGTAGCCGGAAAGGAAGCTACCGACGAACCGGAACAAGATTGTGCTAGCAGCCATCTTCCTCACTGTGTTGCTTGGTCTGTCGGGATGCGGCTGGCTGAAACTCATTGCCTTTGGCGAGCCGATGCAGATTCTCCATAAATCCGCCGATTTGACCCTGGCCTGGGACCCGCCTCTCACCGATATTCGTAACCGACCTACAGAGGTCGAAAAGTATCAGATCTACTGCCGGGAGCATGGAACATCGTACTGGAGGTTTCTCGACGAGGTGCCAGCTTCCCCTCATCCGGAATACACGGTGGAGCACGATCGCTTGGGCGATGGTCTTTACGACTTCGCCATCCGGGCCATCACGCAAAGTGGGCAGGCTTCTCCGCTTCATAGTTCCCTGGACAGCAATGCGGACCCGGTTTCCGGGTGGTATGTTTATTGGGTGAACACCGAGTGAGGCTGAACATGGGGTCAAGGAACGATCGGGTAACGAGGCGAGGAGTGTGGCGGTGACGGCCAAACGGTGGTTATGTTTCGTACTGCTTGTTCTTTCTGTCACTCCCCTGGTCTCCGCACAACGAGGAAGCATTGGGAACGGCAACCCGCCGATTGCCGGCGAACGAGATATCGGGATACTCTTCAGCACGAACGATATCCTGTTCGACCTTGAAGGTTATCAGCAAGGCGTCGGTGTAAAGATCGGCATTGACAAATGGATGTTCCGAGGAATGGTCGACATCCTGCTCAACACCGGGATCAACCCGTTCTCGATCAGTCTGGGGGGAGTGTTGGAGAGGCACTTTCTGCCCGGTCCTCTTTCAGTGTATTGCGGACCTTCTCTGGAAACGGGTATCACGATCAGTACAGATAAAACCGATGCGGACAACTGGACCCAGGCGATTGCCCTGCCTCTACTGACGGTCGGAGGGGTGTTTGGAATCGAAGTTTTTGTATTTGATTTTCTGTCGGTCTTCCTGGAGTATCAAGCAGCGCTTGCCTTGGGTCTGAATATCGACAGGATCAGCACAGCCGGGTCGGTTTCATCCACCACGGATTTTACGTACAAACTCGAAACAGGACTGGGAAACAGCGGGAAGTTCGGGATTGTGTTCTATCTCATGCGGCGGGAATAATAATTGTTGAGCTTCCGCTACCGAATCAGAGCGAGAATGCCTAAAAACAGATAATACCCGACCGCGGCGCCTACCGAAAATAGAAAAATCCCTTTCTTGACTCTGTCCCCGGGAGACAGAGTACGCCACTGAAGGCCGAAGGGTTCAAACTGAACGGTATCCCCTTGCCTCTGAACTGCTGTTTCCCGATACTCTGTCTCGGTTCGGACGACGTAACCTGTTTTCAGAACGTGATCGGCATCCATACTCCCCTTATCGGAGGCAGGACCCATAAAAATCGATAATTATTTGAATTCCCGGATGACCAAGTTGCATTTTTTTCCTTCCAAGCATACAGCGCCAACATGATATGGATCGAGCTTCAGATCTTGGATGAACCAT
>JAGLQP010000585.1 GCA_023136785.1 Spirochaetales bacterium | reverse complement strand
AATCTCGATATATCTCAAAAGTCGAGGTATCTGTTTTTAAACGTCAAATGTGGAGTAAGGGATTCGGCCTGGATTGTCCTCAATGTGCAAAAAGTGATGTGTGGGAGGAGGTGAACAGCAGCAGACCGTGTCAACACCTTGAGGATGATTTTGGGAGTATCCTATAGAGAAAAAAACCAAGGAGGAGAAAAATGAATAAAAACAGCAAGTGGCAGATAACGCTTCTCGTTTCGGTCTTCCTGGCCGCCCTGTGCATCGGCTCTGCCTTTAGCACGGGTGCTCAAGAGGAACCGGTCAAGGAAGCAATGGAGGCCAAGGAGGTGACCCTCAGGATTTTCGCCCGTGCCTATACGTGGGATCAGGAGGCGCCCTGGGAAGTTGCCAAGGCGGAGATTCAGAAACGGCACCCGGAGACTAAATTTACCTTTGTAGAGGAAGGCTTTGGCTGGGCGGACCTGAGGGCTAAATTTTTGATCGCCGCTGCAGGAGGAAATCCCCCGGACGTAGCCCAGGTGGACATCATTTGGGTCGGCGAGTACGTAGAAGGGGGCTTGCTCACAGATCTGACCGACAAGCTCAACGCCTGGTCGGAATGGCCCGATGTGGTGGACAGCTTCAAAGAGGCCACAAAATGGAAGGGTCCGAGCTACGGTACCTGGCTGAACACCGATGTCCGAGTCATGGGCTACAACAAGAAGCTGTTCAGGAAGGCGGGATTGGATCCCAACAGCCCGCCTGAGGACTGGAACCAGCTGTACGACATGGCCAAGAAGATAACTTCCGCACCGGCCTACTACGGGTACGGATTTCCGGCCATGAAGGAAGAAGAGACGTCGATGCGTTTCTTCACGATGCTGTATTCCGCGGGCGGTCAAATTCTGACCGATGACTTGAAGAAAGCCGCCTTCAACAGCGCTGCCGGGGTCAAGGCGCTGGCCTTTAACGCTAAGATGGTCGAGGACGGATTAACTCCGAAGAGCATCGTCAGCGGGAACTATATGGATATCGACAACGCCGTATTCCAGGACAAGTTCGCCATGTCCTATATGACCAAAACCCTGGGGCTGGCCAAGAAGCTGATACCGGATTTAACGCCCGAGAAATTCAAGCAGGATTTCGGCGCAGCTCCCATTCCCAAGGCCCCCGGGGGAGAGTGGTCAACGATGTCCGGAGGGTATCTGCTCTCCGTTCCCAAAGGTACAAAACACCCGGATCTGGCCTGGGAGCTGATCTCGATCGGCGCAGCTCCTGACGCCCAGTTCAAATACACCTCTGCCAGGGGTTATGTCCCCACCTTCTACTCCCTGATGGAGCGGCCGGAGGATTACTTCTCCGTCGATCCATATTTCAATGTGATCCTGAATTCGCTTCCCTATGCCCATTTCAGGCCGGGACTTCCCCAGTATACGGAGATTTCCGCGGCCATACAGGATGCGATCCAGGCTGCCGTGCTCGGACAGCTCAGTCCCAAAGCAGCCCTCGATGCCGCTGCAGTGAAGGTGAACCAGCTGCTCGCCCAATAATCATGAAGAGTCTGGAGGAGACGAAATGTCTCCTCCAGCATTTCAAAGGCAATCTCTGATATTGACTTGAGGATG
>JAGLQP010000584.1 GCA_023136785.1 Spirochaetales bacterium | reverse complement strand
TCCGAACCCGCTCACCGTCTAGTACACTAGAAACGAAGGGTTGACCAGCACTTCCTTGTTGTAGATCAACTCCGCACCGCTATCGTAGGCTGTCATTCGCTTGCCTACACCGCGAACTACGGCGTGGGACGCCGCCGTGTCCCACTCCATCGTCGGTCCGAAACGGGGATAGATATCCGCCTTTCCCTCGGCAACGTAGCAAGGTTTTAAAGCGCTGCCTATCGTGGTAATCTCAATCTGCTCGGCGTAGCGCTGCTCGAGCTCTTGGACATAATCGTCGAAATCCTGACTGATATGGGAGCGGCTGCCGATCACGGTGATTTTCTTGTGCTTCTTCTCTTCGTCGAGCACGAGGGGTGCCTTGGGGGTGAGTTTTGTTGCTCGACCTACCAGATCTGCCGGCATCTCTGCAGCAAGATCTGAAAACCCCTCGAGCTTGTAGGATCCGATGTCATCGCCGGCAAAATACAGCAGATCGAGCACCGGCGCATAGACGATGCCCAGCACAGGAGTCCTGCCCTCTACAAAGGCGATATTGATGGTGAACTCCCCGTTTCTCTTCACGAACTCCTTGGTTCCATCCAGGGGATCCACCAGCCAGAAGTGTTCCCAGTTCCTGCGATCGGCAAAGGGGGTGTTTCTGCCCTCTTCGCTGATAATCCCGTAGGGGCTGTGACGGGACAGCTCATCGACGATGATTTTGTTCGAGCGACGGTCCGCTTCGGTGATCGGTGACAGATCATCCTTGCTGTGGACTGAGAAGGGACCGTTGTATACGGAGAGAATCTCCGGAAAGGCCTTGGCTGCCGCCCGCAGGGCGATGAACAGGAGGGAATCGAGGGAAAGACCTGAACTCATCTACTTCTTGACCGCTCCAAGGGTGATCTGGATTTTCTCATCCACCTCGACATGCTTCAAAGACTTGAGCATGCCCACCAGAGTGCTTTCGATAATCTCTTTGGTGAACTGGTTTATGGCGATTCGCTTGTCTCCGACCCGTATCTCTATTTCCCGTTCCATTTGCTAACCTCCGAGGATCCATGGCTTCTTGAGCAGTGTAACCGTTTCCGCCTCAGGCCTTCAAGCCGAGCAAGCGACCGAAGGCGAGGCGTTTCTTCACCTTCAACGGCTGGACTCCACTAAGCTTTTAAATCTCTTCGCGACCAGAGTTCTACGACCCTGGAATGTAATTCGATCGATCATTTGTTCTGCCCTGCTGAAACTGAAATTTTGAGGAAACTCCAGTTCCGGAAGGGCCGCAAATAACCTTGATTTTGCAGGTCCCATGTACAGAACGTCGACAAGTGCCTTTTCCGGAGAAGCCAGCTTGAACCTGCCATCAGTCTCAAATCCGAAAAAGAACGAAGGGTGAACATGGTGAATCGAATACCTACCTAGTGGCGTTCCGTAAACACGGGTCCGTGCTACCGAAATGACATATATAAGAGCAGAAATCTGCGAAATCATACCGTGGTAGTACAAAGCACTTTGCAGTGAAATATAACTGGGAAAAGGTGCGGTCAGATGCTCAGCAAGAACCATGGGTTCTATGTCCTCTGGAAATACCCATAGTCCTCTTTTAATACAAACAACATGACC
>JAGLQP010000583.1 GCA_023136785.1 Spirochaetales bacterium | reverse complement strand
GCACTGATACAACAGAGTTTGGATTCAGCCCAATATGTTCGCAACGAGCACTACCCCTTGGTGGAACCGGGTTCCGAGGCTCTGGAGATGCCGGAAAGCGGTTTTGCCGCCCGATCCCTGGAGCAGTGGCTCGCTCCCCTCGCCGAGACCATCTACGCCCAGGAGGACGGGGAGGAAGCCCGGATCAACTCGACGGAGCTCTTCCTGGATCGGGTGGATACCCGCATCATCAACTCTATGGGTCTCGACGTCGGTTATCATACCTACGAGGGCTATTTGGAGTTGATCGTGGAGGCAAGTGGTTCGGCCGGGGAAGTGGAACTGTACAGAGAGATGAGTTTCTCGGACTTCGAACCTGAAATGCTGGCCGCCGAAGTTCGTCGGCAGCTTCAGTATTGTCGGGACCGTGCTGCGGCCAGGCCTGCCCCCCATCTGAAGCGCTGCCCCGTGTTGATCTCGGGAGATCCCGTGTCCGATTTCTTTCAGTACTACCTGACGCAGTCGGCGGTGGAGAGTGTATATTCCGGCATCTCCAAGGCAAAGGTTGGAGAGAGCATTCAGGGGGAGGAAATCGCCGGAGATGCCATAAATCTAACCCTGGAACCCTACCTCAAGAACTCCCCGTCCTCGACTCCCTACGACTACGACGGTTTTGCCCTGCGCTCCACACAAATCGTCGAAGAGGGTAGGCTGAAGCGCTATTGGGGCCCCTTGCGCTTCTGTCACTACCTGGATGTTCCGCCCACCGGAGCGTTTCGCAACTTCACAGTAGCCCCGGGATCGAAAGCGAGGGAAGAGCTGCGCCGCGGAGCTCATCTGGAAGTGGTATCCTTCTCCGACTTTATCACCGAACCCCTGACCGGAGACTTCGGCGGCGAGTTCCGTCTGGCCTACTACACCGATCCTGACGGACAGAGGTACCCCGTGACCGGAGGCTCGGTGTCGGGAAACGTCCGGGATGTTCAGGCTCAAGTTTACCTATCCCGGGAAACGCAGAGTACCACGGGATTTCAGGGTCCCCTTGCTATTCGATTGCCCGAAATCAGCGTAGCCGGATCCGCGGCTACCTGAAGCGGATCCGAATGTTCTCTTCGATTTCTACCTTGATCCCGGGATTATCCTGGATGACCTCTTTCATCTCTTCGATGGTGTTGGGATTTGCACTCAGCAGTTCCTTGAACTTCTCCTCGTCTTCGAGGATCTTGGCGAAATCCACATCCATCAGGGTGACCGTAGAGCCGTCTACGTAGCTGGCATTGGTTTCGGTAATCCGGCCGTTGACCTCAATGGCGATGCTGATGTGCATATCCTGATACAGCTGCCGCATCATCTCCATCATTTCCGGATTGCTGTCCATGTCCACCTCACCCTCTTCGGATTCCTCCTCCTGCTCCACATCCACGTCCTGGGGGTAGAGGATCTCCAAGGTAGCGGTGCTGCCCCCGGTGAATCGGAAACGCAGCCATTCTTCCACCGGTTGCTCTTCCTCCCCGCCCATTGAAGGAGCGGTCACGTTTTCCCCCGGATTCTGATTGATCCGGACCTTGTTGATGTCGGAGAAGCTGTAGATCGCCTTGTACCCTGCACCACGGTCGGTTTTGA
>JAGLQP010000582.1 GCA_023136785.1 Spirochaetales bacterium | reverse complement strand
TGCAGGCAATCCCGTTTTCCGTGACATACAGCGCGGGGGGATCGTAGTCCTTTTGGATCCGGGTGAGAAGCGTATACAGACCATCCGGATACACTTCCCAGTCCATCTCGGTGAACTGGACCCCTTGATAGTCCGGCCGGAGCTCTGCAAACAGCTCGTTTTGTCTCTCCGGCCGGCGGAGGATCTTGCGTGTGTAGTAGTTCACGCCGAGGAAATCGATGCGGCTTTTCTTAAAATCCTCGAGGTCTTCGGATTCGATTCTCGGGGCCTCGTACTGCTGCTGATACAGCTCGAACATATCCTCGGGATACTGACCTTTGAATATCGGATCGAGAAACCATCGGTTTTGATAGCCGTCGTAGTACTGAGCGGCCTGCTCATCCTCGGGAGAATCCGTATCCGGGTAAGCGGGGGTAATACTCAGGGAGATCCCGATTTGGCCGCCAGCTTTCCTGTACTCTTGAAAAAGCTGAACTGCCTGAGCATGGGAGAGAAGCAGGTGGTGGGACACTTGCAGAGCCGTTCCCGCGTCCCGTATTCCCGGAGCATGGTCGCCGGTTTTATGTCCTATATAGGCAGCCACCCAGGGCTCGTTGTGCGTAATCCACAGCTGCACCCGGTCGCAAAGCGCATCAAACATGGCGCCCGCAAAATCCAAAAAGTATTTCACGGTGTCCCGTCGGCTCCAGCCCCCCTTGTCCTGAAGGCTCTGAGGCAGATCCCAGTGATAAAGGGTGATCATGGGAATGATTCCGCTGCCTAGAAGCTCGTCAACCAAGCGCCGGTAGAAATCGATCCCAGGGGTGTTGAGCCTGCCGCCGCCGTTGGGATATACCCGCGACCAGGCGACGGAAAAACGATAGGATTTTAGGCCGATCTCCTTCATCAGCCGGATATCTTCCCTGTATCGATGATAATGGTCGCAGGCTACATCGCCGTTCTGGTTCTCGTATACTTTTCCCGGCGTGTGGCTGAAACGGTCCCAAATGGTCTCCCCGCGACCGTCTTCGTTCACGGCGCCCTCGATCTGATACGAGGCCGTTGCCGTACCCCATAGGAAATCTTTCGGGAATTGTATCCTTGTCACCTGAGTCCTCCGCCCTATATTTTCTTTATTCCTCTTCTGCCTGGATCGAATAGGACCAAACGATCAGCCCCATGGATATCCCGATAGAAATTCCTCCTGTTACAAGGAAACCCCGAGCGATCGCCTTTATGGCGGAACGGGCAATCGTTGCAAACACTTCAGCAATCTCGGCACTGTACCAGACGTCAGTTGCGACCCAGGAACTCAGCCCGTAGTCGATCCAAGGCCAGCCCGCCGCTATCCGGATCGCTATCCCTCCGATCAGGATCAGTACGGCAGGAACAAATAGCGGCCAGCCCAGCCACTGCACGATCCGGCGGCGATTTTCACCACCGACAAAGGCCGTGCCCACCCAGAAGCTCGCTGCAACAAGGGCCAAGAGAATGTTGACCCAGATCAGCCGGTTTGTTCCGACCAAGCCGGTCCAAAACTCATCCTCCGGCGTGTAGTAGAAATGTATCGTCTCGGGGGGCTGAGGATAGGCATCCGGCAGGCTGTCGAGGAATGCCGGTAGC